>NZ_JACGAY010000018.1:0-42676 GCF_020137705.1 Campylobacter sp. RM9333 | reverse complement strand
ATGGGTGTTTTTAGTATTTAATGGATTAGTGGTTTATGGTGGGGGAATAGTTTATGTATTTATAGTATATTGTTTGGTTTAAAAAATTGAAAGGTTGAAAAATGAAAAAAATATTAGCTTTAATTTTATCGCTATTTGGATTATCTTCTAATATTTATGCTGATGATAATATTAATAATAAAATGTTGGTTAGAATTTCTGTTGTTGAAGTTTATCCAGAGTATCTTGATGAATACCTTGTTATTGCAAAAGAAGTTGCTGAAGCTTCAATTGAAAAAGAAAAGGGTGTAATATCTATTTATCCAATGATGCTTGTAAAAAATAATAATATAATTAATATTTTAGAAATTTATAAAGACCAAGAATCTTATAATAAACATATTAATTCCGAACATTTTCAAAAATATAAAAAAGGCACATTGCATATGGTAAAATCTCTTGAATTACTTGATTCTTATCAATTAAGTGATAAAAATTTTAAAGCAATTTTTAAAAGACAATAATTTCTATATGTTTTTTAATTAAAAGTATTAAATAGATTGTGTGTTTTATAGACAAGGAGTATAATAATTTATTTTAATATCAATTAATTTAATTAGTAATTATTATCTTAATTAATTATAGCAGTAATTTTTATAGTATTTTTAATGTATGTATGGATACTTAATTGCACTAAAATATATTATAAATATCAAAATATTATATATTATACAGATATAATAGTCCCTATTAAAAAATAGGTTTAATTAAGTGGTAATAATAAATATTTTATATAGTTAAAATTAAAATAAATATATTTATTAGTTTTTTAAATTCCATTCTAATTTATTGATATAAGTAAAACTAATTTTTTATTAAATTAGTTTTACTTTATAATATTTATTTTTTTAAAATATCTTGAACGCATTCAAGTGGGGTTGTAAATATTTTATCGCAACTTTGCTTGAGAGTATTTATATCTGTGTATTCAAATAAAGTTACATAAGCATTCACTCCAGCAGCTTTAGCAGCTTCTGTATCGTTTAAAGTATCTCCTATCATATAAATTTTACTAAAGTCAAATTCTTTTTTAAGTTCGTTAATTTCAAGCATTTCAGAGCCTTTTAAACGACTTAGTGCTTTATAAATTGGTTCTGGATTTGGTTTGCAGTATTTTACTTCATCACCACCCACAACTACGCTAAAATCATCTAAAATGTCAAAATCTTTTAAAATTTCTTTAGCAAAATAAACAGATTTTGTAGTTACTAATCCTACTTTAGCATTTTTACTAGCAAGTTTTACTGCTTCTTTTGCCCCATTTAAAAGACTAGTTCCGTCTTTATAATATATTTTATAATTTTGTCTATATAATTTAACTATATCAGCAACTTGCTCTTTTGGCACTCCTATTGTTTCAAACATTCCTTCAGTAGACATTCCAATTAATGTTTTTATATATTCATCACTTAAATTAAAATTATAACTTTCTAAGGCTTTTCTAAGACTAGTAATTATTGGCTGGGTAGAATCGATTAAAGTTCCATCTAAATCAAAAAATATAATCATTTGTATCCTTTTTTTATTTTAAGCTTAGCAAAATAAAGCTAATTTATTGACAATTTACAAATTTAATTATAAAATCTAATTTAATTGACTTTATCAACTATTAGGAATAACATGTTTTTTAAAAAAATTACCTATGCAAATAGAAAAATAATCAGTAAAGTAAATGAAATTTTAAAGCCATTTAATATTAATGCGACTGATTGGAGAGTGTTTTATTATCTTAGCTCAACAAAAAGTGCTAGTTTAAGTGAGATTTGTGAGTTTTATCAGATGGATAAGGCTATTGCGTCTAGGATTTGTAAGAAACTAGAAAAAGCAAATTATTTAGAAATTTCAAGCTCAAATGATAAAAGAGAAAAAATCATTTCACTTAGTTTAAAAGGCAAGGAATTGTTTTTTGATGCAAATATTTTAATTTCTAATTACGAAAAGCAAATTTGTGATGATTTAGATTATGCTGAATTTGGATTGTTTATTAATATGCTTGATAAAATCAATAAAAAATTATAAGGAGTTTTTATGGGATTATCCAAAAAGTATAATATTTGGAATAAGAATTTTATTTGTGTTTTTATTATTAATTTTGTTATTTGTTTAGTGTTTTTTATTACTACTATTGCTTCTACAGATTTTGCAAAAACTATATTACAATCTAGCACAGCAATAGCAGGTCTTGCTAATGGTATTTTTGTAATTGGAGCACTATTATCAAGACTTTATTTTGGCTCAATTATTGATAATATAAACATAAAAAAAGTTATGATTATTAGTTTAGTTTTGTATTTTATACCTAATTTATATTACTTGTTTTTATCAACTAATTTTGAATTAATATTATCAAGATTGCTTGCTGGTATGTGTTATGGTGCATGCTCTTGTGCTTGTGGTGCTGCAGTAGCTAGACTAGTGCCTAGCAATAAAAGAGGAATTGGTATAGGATATTATGCGGTTAGTGTTGTATTAAGCTCTGCTATTGGACCATTTTTAGCAGTATATTTAGTGGGTAAAAATAATTTTAATTTATGTTTTATAATTTCTTTAATTAGTATATTAATAGCATTAATTTCAAGTATAGTAATAAAAGTTAAAAGATTTAGAAAACATAAGATAAATCACGTTAAAAAATCTTTTTCAATTTTTAATTACATTGAAAAATCGGTTTTGGGTGTTGCTTATGTCGTATTTTGTATGGGTTTTGTTTATGGAGCAATTATTGCTTTTATAAGTTCTTATTCAAAAGAGCTTAATTTAATTGAAGCAGGTTCATTATTTTTTGTATTTTATGCTTGTATTAGTGTGTTTTCAAGACCAATTTCAGGTAAAGTATTTGATAAAATAGGTGCGGATTGTGTAATAGTTCCTTCTATTTTGTTTTATGTAGCAAGTTTAATAATTTTAGCTTATACAAACAATTCTTTAATGATGTATTTATCGGCTATTTTTTGTGCTTTAGGATATGGAAACGCTACTTCAAGTCTTCAATCACTTGCTATAAAATTATCTCCTAAAGAGAAAATGGGCTTAGCAAATTCAACATTTTTTATAGCTTTAGATGTTGGAATGGGTATTAGTCCTTATTTGTTAGGTTTGATTGAGCCTAGTTGCGGGCATTCTAGGATTTATGAAATATGTGCGGGGATAATTTTGTTTTCTTTAATATTGTATTATGCCTTTGTTATGAGAAAATCAAAAGATTTTAAAAAAGATTTAAAAGATTATGAAGATAATTTTTTAGAAAAAAATCACTCGGATATTATCATTAAAGACTAGGAGAAAATATGAAATTTAGTGGAACAAATGTATTAATTACAGGTGCATCTAAAGGCATTGGTGCTGAAATAGCTAGAGTTTTAGCGGGATTTGGTCTAAAAGTATGGATTAATTATCGTTCAAAACCTGAACTTGCAGAGAATTTAAAACAAGAAATTGAAAAAAATGGTGGTAAAGCAGCAATTATTTGTTTTGATGCAAGTTGTGAAAGTGATTTTACAAATGCTATTAAAACAATAATTGATTGCGATGGAGAATTAAGTTATTTAGTAAATAATGCAGGAATTACAAAAGACAAATTAGTTTTAAGAATGAGTGAAGCTGATTTTGATGATGTTATAAAGGCTAATTTAAATTCAACTTTTATAGGTTGTAAAGAAGCATTTAAAGTAATGAGTAAAAAGCGTTTTGGTAGTGTTGTAAATATTAGTTCAGTTGTTGGTGAGATGGGAAATGCAGGTCAAGTAAATTATTCTGCTAGTAAAGGTGGAGTTATTGCTATGACTAAGTCTTTTGCTAAAGAAGCAGCTAGTAGAGAAGTTCGTTATAACGCAATTACTCCAGGATTTATAGAAAGTGATATGACAGATGTATTAAGTGATGAAATTAAACAAACTTATTATAAAGCAATTCCACTTGCTAGATTTGGTAAACCTAGCGAAGTTGCAAATGCAGTTGCGTTTTTATTAAGTGATTATTCTAGTTATATTACAGGTGAGATTTTAAAAGTTAATGGCGGAATGTATGTGTAATTTATTTACACTTTTTTGTAAGAATACGAGTTTAATTTTATTTTAGGAGAAAAAAATGTCTATTTTTGAAGATGTTAAAAAAGTTATTGTAGAAGAATTAGGAGCTGATGAAGCTAGTATTACACCTGATGCTAAAATTATTGAAGATTTAGGTGCAGATTCACTTGATGTAGTTGAATTAATTATGGCTTTAGAAGAAAAATTTGATATTTCTATTCCTGATGAAGATGGTCAAAAAATCGCAACAGTTAATGATATAGTAAAATACATAGAAGCAAAAAAACAATAAGGATTTAAATTGAGAAGAGTAGTAGTAACTGGCATTGGAATGATAAATGCCCTTGGGCTTGATAAAGAAAGTTCGTTTAAGGCGATTTGTGATGGAAAAAGCGGTGTTGGAGAAATTACTCTTTTTGATACCAGTGATTTAAGTGTTAAAATTGCCGCAGAAGTTAAGGATTTCGATCCTTTAACAGTATTAAATGCAAAAGATGTTAAAAAAGCTGATAGATTTATTCAACTTGGATTACACGCTGCAAAAGAAGCTATAAGTGATGCTAATTTTAAAATGGTTGATGGCGTGATTAGTGAAGTTGATTTAGATGAATTTGGAGTAGTAAGTGCAGCAGGAATTGGTGGCTTACCTAATATTGAGAAAAATTCTAATGTATGTTTGCAAAAGGGCGCAAGCAGGATTTCGCCTTTTTTCATACCTTCAGCTCTAGTTAATATGCTAGGGGGAATGGCTTCAATTGATTATAAATTGAAAGGTCCAAATTTATCTTGTGTAACTGCTTGCGCAGCAGGAACTCACGCAATTGGCGAAGCTTATAAAACAATAGTTTGCAATCAAGCAAATAAAATGTTAGTAATTGGAGCTGAATCAGCTATTTGTGCAGTAGGTATAGGTGGATTTGCTTCAATGAAAGCTTTATCTACTAAAAATGATACTCCAGAAACAGCTAGTAGTCCATTTGACGCTAGTAGAGATGGCTTTGTTATGGGAGAAGGTGCAGCTGCTCTTGTTTTAGAAGATTATGAAGATGCTAAAAAAAGAGGTGCTAGAATATATGCTGAAGTTATAGGGTTTGGTGAAAGTGCAGATGCAAATCATATAACTTCTCCAGCTTTAGATGGTCCATTAAGAGCTATGAAAAAAGCTTTATGTATGGCAAAGGGATTTGATTGCTCTGCTAATAAAATTAAAATTGATTATATTAACGCACACGGAACATCAACTCCAGCTAATGATAAAAATGAAACAGCAGCAATGAAAGAATTGTTTAAAGATGATATGCCTTTAGTAAGTTCTACAAAAGGTCAAACAGGACATTGTTTAGGTGCTGCTGGTGCTATTGAAGCAGTAATTTGTCTAATGGCTATGAGAGATAGTATAGTTCCACCTACAATAAATTATAAAAACCCTGACCCTGATTGTGATTTAGATTATGTGCCTAATGTGGCTAGAAAGCATACAATTAAAACAGCTATGAGTAATTCGTTTGGTTTTGGCGGAACGAATGCTTCAGTGATTTTTAGAAAATTGGATTAATTAAGATGGCAGCTTATTTAGATTTTGAGAAAAATATTCAACAATTAGATGAAGATATTATTAATGCTAATATTAAAGGCGATATAGAAGCAGTTAAGATTTTAAAAAAGAATTTAGAAAAAGAATTAACAAAAACCTATAAAAACCTAAGTGATTTTCAAAAGCTACAGCTAGCAAGACATCCTGATAGACCATATTCTCTTGATTATGTGAGAATAATTTTAAAAAATGCCCATGAATTACATGGAGATAGAGCATTTAGAGATGACCCTGCTATAGTTTGTTTTGCTGGTTATATTGGCGAGCAAAAAGTAATGTTAATAGGCGAACAAAAAGGTCGTGGAACAAAATATAAATTACATAGAAATTTCGGTATGCCACATCCAGAGGGTTATCGTAAGGTTTTAAGATTTGCTAAAATGGCTGAAAAATTTAAAATACCTATTGTATTTTTAGTAGATACTCCAGGTGCTTATCCTGGAGTAGGAGCTGAAGAGCGTGGTCAAAGTGAGGCAATTGCTACAAATTTATATGAATTAAGCGCTTTAAAAACAATAATTATTTCTATAGTAATTGGAGAAGGCGGAAGTGGTGGAGCTTTAGCTTTAGGTGTAGCTGATAAATTAGCTATGCTTAAAAATTCAGTGTTTTCTGTAATATCTCCTGAAGGTTGTGCTGCTATATTATGGAATGACCCAAGTAAAAGTGAAGCTGCAACAAAGGCTATGAAAATAAGTGCTGATGATTTATATGAGCAAGGATTAATAGATGATATTATAGAAGAAGGCATTGCTCATAGAAACAAAGAGATTACTGCAAATAATATACAAAATTATGTTTTAGAAAAAATAGAAGAACTAAAACCATTAAATCTTGATGAATTGGTTGCAAAAAGAATGCAAAAAATTCTCAAATTGGGTTCTTTTAATGAAGACAAATAATATTTATCCAAGTATCTTACTTGGATAATTTTAGGTTTGTATATGAAATATGTTTTTTTACTCAATATGGGTGGTGTAAATCAAATTGATGAATGTGAAGTATTTTTAAAAAATATGTTTAATGACCCAAATATTTTGGGAATAAAATCAGATTTTTTAAGAAGTCTTGTAGCATTTATGATAAGAAAATTTCGTATTAAATCTATGAAAGAAAATTATAATAAAATAGGTGGTAAAAGTCCTTTAACTAAAATCCAAAAATCTCTTTGTGATAAATTAAATTCTTTGCAAAAAGATTTTCATTTTGATTTTATATCAACTTATGTTCCGCCTTTTGCTAAAGAAGTCTTAGCTAAATATGATTTTAAAGATAATGATGAAATAATACTATTTCCTTTATATCCACATCATTCTATAACCACTACTACATCATCTTTGCAAGATTTTTATAAAAATTTTGATAAAAAAATCAGTATAAAAGAAATACCTTATTTTTACCAAGATGAGCTTTATAATAATATTATTTTAAATGAGATACAAAAATATAAAAATATTGATTGCTTGATAATATCAGCACATTCTTTACCGATAAAAACTATAGAAAAGGGTGATATTTACGAAGAGCATATAAAAGAACATTTTGCTATATTAAAGGATAAATTGCAAAACGATTTTAAAGAAATTAAATTAGCTTATCAGTCAAAATTAGGACCTGTAAAATGGTTAGAACCTGCACTTAGTGATGAATTAGATAAATTAGGCAATAAAAGTGTTTTAATATATCCACTATCATTTTGTATTGATTGTTCTGAAACTATTTTAGAATTAGATATTGAATATAGACATCAGTATAAAGGTGATTATAATGTGTGTAAATGTCCAAATGATAGTGAAGATTTTGCTAAATATATCTTAAGCAAATTGGAATTTGCAAATACTAATTTAAATTATGAAAGTCAAAATAAAATTTAAGATTAAAATGATTTTTTCTAACTAATATAAATAACTTATCAAAAGAATTTCAATAATTTTACTTGTTTATAATTGGTATCTTATTTATTCTTTACAATTTATATTAAGTTTTGAAATTCTTATTTCAATTTTTTAGATTTTATGGTATTTATAGATATATTTATTTGGAGTATAAAATAGTAGTTTGGCTAAAATTAGATTTAAAAAATAAACTTTTATTTTAAATTCCATAGTTTTTAAGTTAATATATATTTTATTAAATTTTAAACTAATTTTAAAAATATAAAAGATTAGAGTTTTAAGTGTTTTTTATTAGCAAAGCAAATAAAATTATAATTAAAATTGTAAAAATAACATTAAAAAATGTAAGTAGTAAATATATATATCATATACAAAATGTGGCGAATTTTTAAAATACTTGATTGTAATATCGTTAAAGTTTTATAATGGAATTTAAAGAGCTTTTAAAGTATAAAAACTAATGCACGAAAAATATGTATAATCGTTATTAAATTTTACAAAATAGGTAAAATTAAATTAATCTTATTAAGTCCTTAAAATCATATTTTAATGATATTTTATGCAGTTTGAGTTTCGCAAAAATAATATTAAGTCAAGCTTAAGCAATATATTCCATAAAAATTCATCTAACTTTAGCGAGTAAAAAAATTCTTGGCTTTAAATATTTTTATCTATAATTTAAAGCTAATAGTAAGTTTTTATTATCACAATTTTAAAATGTTGCAATGGTTGAGAATGTGGATTTACAAGGCAAATATTTGCTTTGTAATTTTTTCTGTTTTCATTTAATAAATTTAAAAATTAATAGATTTTTTCTATTCAAAAACTTATTCTGATTTATTTTTACTTAGAAGGGGACGGATACAAACTTCATTTAGTTATTCTCGTATCCTTATTACATAATTAGTCATTATCTTTGTTTTAACATAATCTAGGTTTTTCTAACCTTTATACTTACTTATATTTATAAAAATCAAGGTAGGTTTCTTAACAGCAGTTTTTATATTCTAGTTGTTATTTCATTTATTTTGATGTTAAATATTATGGAATTTAAAATAAGAATTTGTATTTGAAATTTATAATTTAAATTTCATAATTTAATATGAAAAATTACTAATAAAAGCTATTTAAAATACTATTAATTGTGTATATTTTAAATTCTAATATTTTAGATTTTACAAATAAGTTTAGTTTTAAAATTTAGAATTTAAAATGAGAATTTGATTTTTAATACAGATTATATTTGTGCTACTTTTATTAGTTGTAATACCTTTAAAACTCTTAATAACTTAGATTTAAATTTTAAAGATTTTATCTACAATACTAAAAACATTATAAAATATTTTATCATCTATGATTGAAACTTTTTTATTAATACCCTTTGCGTTTAATAATTCTATTAATTTTTCTAAATCTTCTGGATTAAGCAATTCGGTGTTTATAATGCTGCTAAAGAATTTGTTTTTATAAGATAGATGCAAAATCTTGTGTGATGAAAATCTAGTTTTTAAATATTCGAAATAATATTCTTTTAAATTATCATAATATATCCTTGTTTTACTAAAAAGCCTAATGATTTCAAAATACTCATCATAACAGATAATTTTTCTTATCATAAGTGGAAAAAGCATAAAACGAAAATGGTGAGGAAGGGCAAATAAAACAAATAGCAATATCACTAAATAACCATCATTAAAATACAAAGAACAAGCAAAAATTAAAATGATAAACAAGCATACAATAACATTAGGAAATAATAAAAATAGTGATTTATATATAGAAAACAATAAGCTTTTTTTAAGATTTACTATCAGAATTATTTCTTTATCATTTTGCATAATATAAGCCTTTTTTTGATAATTTAAGATTACATTATTTTAGCAATTAAATTAGTTAGCTTTAACACTAATTAAAATATATTTAAACTAAATTCTTATTTTCAATTATATAATGTTTTAATTTTTATGCTATTAAAATTGGGCTTTAATTAATGAGTAAATTGCGAGAAAATCTCGCAATTTTTTATTTAAAGTTTAGATTTTTTACATCCTCATCAACTTTTTTCATAGTTTCTGTTGGTAGAGAACCTGTTGGTGGTTTGTGATCTAGCTTTAGAGGTGCTGCTGGAATTGTTGCTGTTTTTGTTAATTCAATTTTAATTCCATAAGGAGCTAACGCATTTGCTAACTCTGCTTGTCCTTCTCTAGCTACTTCTTTACATTGACCTATAATTCTCATAAATTCTTGTGGTGAGTGGAAGCCATAGCTATTTTCACTAAATGATACGTCCCATCTAATATGTGCTTTTCTATGAGCATATTGTGCTTTTTCTATAACTTTTGAAATAGCATCATCTCTTGCTTTATCTTCAAGATTTGCAAATTCAGGAAGTTTTGCTAATTCTTCACGAGCTGTTTTTATATCAGCAATTAATGCTAATAAGTTATTTTCACAACCTCTAAGCTCATAAGCGTGGCGATTTTGAATAAAGCTAATTCTATCTTTTAATACTTGTTCGCTTTGTGGATGGCAAGTTTTGCAAGCTGCATTTATATCAGCTAATGGAGATAGTATATTGTGATTAGTTACTTTGTTTGCTCCATCTCTTTTGTATGGCATATGACAATCTGCACAAGTTACACCACTTCTATAATGTAAAGAGCTTGAATACATTTCAGCTTCTGGGTGTTGCATTTTAATTATTTTTGTTTTTGTATCTTTTTGAATGTAATCATATGGGAATTCGCCATTTGCAAATTTTTCATCATAGTATTCATCAAAATTCTCTATTTTAAATGCTTCATCTTTTTTCCATTTTGTCCATGGGAATGTTAAAGTACTATCTTTACCTTCAAAATAATACTCAACATGGCATTGCATGCAAACATAATTTCTCATTTCTTTTCTACTAGCTTTGATACCACTTTTAGCGTCTGCTTCATAGCCTCTTAAAACCATAGCATTAACAAAAGCAGGGCGAGTTACACGAAGGCTCATATCATCTGGGTTATGACAATCCGCACAGGTTGATCCCATATGAGAGCCGTGAATTCCATCTCCGTATTTTTCTTCTACTTTTTTCATAACATCAAAATAAGGCATTTTATTCATATTTGTCCAAGCTTCTTTCATAGCTTCGCCTTTTTCACCAAATGCGTCAAAAAATCCCATTTTCTTTGCACCCATTACTTCAGTTTTACCTAGCATAAAACTTGGGCTTAATTTATCACTTTTATAAATAGCAGTTAAAAATCCAGTATGGCAATTTACACAAGCACCAGGCTGACCTTTAAATGCAGGTAATCCGTGAGCATTTAGATATTCTTTATTGTTTCTTTTTGTTTCCATTTGGTCAATTTGTGAGTAATAGTGAGTTCTTGGTTTAGAATAATCAACCGCAAAAGCATATCCATTCCAAAATGTTGTCGCAGCCGGCCAGCGAATAATCTTACTATAAGGTAAGCTTCCGCCAAATGGTGTTTCAATATACTCATCTTTCATTTGTAAATAACCATCTAATTGAGCTGGGAAATTTCTACCCCATTTTGCAAAATCTGGTTCTTCATCACTAATTTCAAAAGTTTTTAATGGTTGAGTTTTACTTTCACCTTTATGTTCTGCAATGTTTGTATTAAGTGCAAATAAGCCTGCACCACCTAAAGCAGCTACCACAATAGCCGCAACATAAACTGATTTTGACATATTTTCTCCTTTTAATTATGTAAATGACCTATTGTTCTATGACAGCTAAGGCAATCAAGTGGCTCGCTATTTAATTTTGTCGTTGCATTGATTGCATTATGTGCGTAGTCTTTATGACAAGTCGCACAATTGCGATTAACATCTTCGTGTGTCATTTCGGTAGGTTCTAAATTAGGTGGATTTCCTCCTACTGTAAAATAATAGCCGTGTTTTAATCCGTGATAAGCTTTTTTAGTCCAATAAGCTACCACATCACCTTGAGGTAAATGACAATCTACGCAACCTGCATTGCTTGAATGCTCACCTTTTGCCCAGCTATCATAAACATCTGTCATAATATGACATTTGCTACAGGCTTCAGGTTTAGAAGTCATCATTAAAAAGCCATCTGCTATTATAAAAGTATAAATTCCACCACCAATAAAAATCCCAATTACTATGCAAAGGGCTAATAAAAGTTTGTTTGTTGGTTTTTTCATTTATACACCTTGTGAAAATTTGAAACACTACTTTAATATAAAAAAGCTTAAAAATAATTGATGGTAATTAATATATTTTTTTAAATTTAATTTAATTTTTAAATATTTTATATTATTTTATGAATGTTTTTTCAATTTTTATTGAATTAAGAATTTTAAGTTAATTTAATGTTGATAATATTTATGTGCTTTACTTTAAAAAAAATATTAATCTTAATCAATAAGATTTTAAAGCAAATAATCTAATCTATTTTTACATTATTATTATAAGGAGAATAAATGCAAAGACGAGATTTTTTAAAGAGCACAGCAGTTGCAAGTGCAGCAGCTTGCATAAATCCTACTATTGCTTTAGCAAAAGACGAAACAAGTGAATGGACTTGGGATAAAGCAGTTTGTAGATTTTGTGGAACTGGCTGTGGTATTATGGTTGCTACTAAAAATGGCAAAATTGTAGCTACTAAGGGCGACCCTGAAGCACCTGTAAATCGTGGTTTAAATTGTATTAAAGGATATTTTAATGCAAAAATTATGTATGGAGAAGACAGACTTGTAACGCCTTTATTAAGAGTAAATGCTAAGGGTGAATTTGATAAGAACGGAAAATTTGCTCCAGTATCTTGGAAAAGAGCTTTTGATGAGATGGAAAAACATATGAAAAAAGCTTTAAAAGAACAAGGTGTAAATGGTATAGGAATGTTTGCAAGTGGTCAGCATACTATTCAAGAAGGATATGCTGCTTCAAAATTATTTAAAGCTGGTTTTAGAAGTAATAATATAGACCCAAATGCTAGACATTGTATGGCAAGTGCTGTTATTGGCTTTATGCAAACATTTGGTATTGATGAGCCTGCAGGTTGCTATGATGATATTGAACTTACTGATACTATTATTTGTTGGGGTTCAAATATGGCTGAAATGCACCCAATTTTATGGAGCCGTGTAAGTGATAGAAAATTAAGAGACCCTGAAAAAGTAAAAATTGTAAATCTTTCAACCTATACAACAAGAACTAGCGACATTGCTGATATGGAACTTATATTTACTCCAAGTTCTGATATTGCAATATGGAATTATATTGCTAGAGAAATTGTATATAACAATCCAAAAGCAATTGATTGGGAATTTGTAAAAAATCATTGTGTATTTACAACAGGATTTGCTGATATTGGATATGGAATGAGAAATAATCCAAATCATCCAAGCTTTAGCGAAGCTGAAAAAGATACCGTAGCTAAAGAAAATGCAATCACTTTAGATAAAGATGAAGCAATAGCATTAAGTCATTTAGGTGTAAAAGATGGCGAAAAATTTGAAATGAAACATCAAGCTCAAGCAGCACTTAACTGGCAAATTCAATTTGAAGATTTCAAAAAAGCACTTGAACCTTATACATTAGATTATGTTGCAAGCGTAGCTAAAGGAAATCCTGATGAAGATATAGAAGAATTTAAGAAAAAATTAAAAGCATTAGCTGATTTATATATTGAAAAAAGCAGAAAGGTAGTAAGCTTTTGGACTATGGGCTTTAACCAACATACTCGTGGTAGTTGGGTAAATGAACTTGCATACACTGTGCATTTATTAGTAGGAAAACAAGCAAAACCAGGTGATGGAGCATTCTCTTTAACAGGTCAGCCAAGTGCTTGTGGAACAGCAAGAGAAGTTGGAACTTTTGCACACCGCTTACCTGCTGATTGGGTTGTAGCAAATCCTAAACATAGAGCTAAAAGTGAAGAACTTTGGAAAGTTCCTGAAGGAACAATTAATGGTGTTCAAGGAAATCACTTTATGCAAATGATGAGAAATCTTGAAGATGGAAAACAAAAATTTGCATGGGTTATGGTAAATAATCCTTGGCAAAATACTGCAAATGCAAATCACTGGATAAAAGCTGCTAGAGAAAAAGATAATTTTATAGTAGTAAGTGATTGCTATCCTGGAATTAGTGCAAAAGTTGCGGATTTAATTTTACCTACAGCTATGATTTATGAAAAATGGGGAGCTTACGGAAACGCAGAAAGAAGAACTCAACATTGGAGACAACAAGTATTGCCAGTTGGCGAAGCTATGAGTGATTTATGGCAATTATTAGAGCTTAGCAAACGCTTTAAATTAAGCGAAGTTTGGAATGAAGTAAAAATTGATGAAAAGACAACATTACCAAGCGTATTAGAAAAAGCTAAAGAAATGGGATATAAAGAAGATGATACTTTATACGATGTTTTATTTGCTAATAAAGAATGTAAAGAAATTTCATTAGATGATAGTGAAAGCTTAAAAGATTGGTTAAATAGCGAAGTTAAAGGCGATAGTAGAAATGTAAAAGGTAGTGATGGCAATGTATTTAAAGGCTATAATTTCTTTATTCAAAAATATTTATGGGAAGAATATAGAAAATTCGGAGCTGGTCACGGACACGATTTAGCTAGTTTTGAAACTTATCATAAGGTAAGGGGCTTAAGATGGCCTGTTGTTGATGGTAAAGAAACTCAATGGAGATTTAATACAAAATACGATGTATATGCTAAAAAAGCAAATCCTGAAGGTGATTTTGCATTCTATGGGGATTTTGATAAATCAATTAAAAGTGGTGATTTAGTAAAACCAACAAGCGAAGAAGCAACAGCAATTACAAATAAAGCTAAGATTTTCTTTAGACCATTTATGAAAGCACCTGAAAGACCATCTGAAGAATATCCATTCTGGTTATGCACTGGTAGGGTTTTAGAGCATTGGCATAGTGGAACAATGACAATGAGAGTTCCTGAATTATTCCGTGCAGTTCCTGAAGCTATGTGCTATATTCATCCAGAAGATGCTAAAGCTTTAGGAGTTGAGCAAAGAGAATTAGTATGGATAGAATCTCGCCGTGGAAAAGTTAAAGCTCGTATTGATATGCGTGGAAGAAATAAACCACCAAGAGGTCTTGTTTATGTTCCTTGGTTTGATGAGAATGTTTATATTAATAAAGTTACATTAGATGCAACTTGTCCAATTTCAAAACAAACTGATTTTAAAAAGTGTGCAGTAAAAATAACTAAGGCGTAATATTTATGAGAAGGCAATTTTTTACAAATACTATAAAGATTTTAGCAGTTGGTGTTGGAACTTTTAGCATATTCAAACTAAACGATACACCAAAAAGTGAAAGCAAAATTGAACTTAAAAAGAGTTTTTTTCTACGCCCACCAGGAGTTGTTAGTGAAAAACATTTTTTGGCTAATTGCATTCGTTGTGCTAAATGTGTAAAAGCTTGCCCTTATAATACTTTAAGTTTAGCTAAGATAGGGGAATTTGCTAGTTTAGGAACTCCTAAATTTAGTGCAAATGAAATTCCTTGCTATTTATGCGATGATTTGCCTTGTATTAAGGCTTGTCCGACAGATGCGCTAGATAAAAGTATTAATAAAATTTCTTTAGTAAATATTGGTCGTGCAATAGTAGATGAAAGCTCTTGTGTAGCTCATTTTGGAATTCAATGTGATGCTTGCTATAGGGCGTGTCCTTTTATAGATAAAGCTTTAAAGCTTGAATATAAAAGAAATGAGCGAACTAAAAAACATGCAATGTTAGTGCCTAAGGTTGATTATGATTATTGTGTGGGTTGTGGTTTATGCGAAAAAGTTTGTATTACTAAAAAGCCAGCTATTGTTATTTTGCCTACTAGTTTTATATTGGGTGAGAGAAATGATAATTATGTTAAAGGCTGGGTTAGTGGTGATGATGAAAGATTAAAACACATAGATACTAGCAAAAAACACGATGAGAAAAAAGCTATAAATTACCTAAATGATGGAGAATTTTAATGAAGATATTAAAAAATAAATATTTGATTTTAAGAAGATTTATCCAATTAGGACTTTTAGCTTTATTTATATTACCTAGTGCTGATTTTATTTTAAAAGGAAATCTTAGCTCTTCGCTATTATTTAATAGTATTAGCTTAAGCGACCCTTTTGCGTATTTGCAAATATTTTTAGCAACTTTTACTCTTAATGTGGGATTATTTATATCTGCATTTTTAGTTTTTATTATTTATGCTTTGTTTTTAGGTCGTGCATTTTGTTCTTTTGTTTGTCCTGTTAATTTGATTACAAATTTAGCAGATTTTATCAAGCAAAACACAAGTTTTAAAAGCTCTAAGCTGACTAATTTTAAACAAAACACTAGATATTTTATATTATTTAGTATTTTGATTTTGTGTTTGATAGCAAATGAGCCAGTATTTGAAAAGTATTCTCATATAGGAATAATTACTAGGGGAATAATTTTTATGCAAACTTCGGCTATATTTGTTGCAATTATTATATTTTTACTTGATTTATTTGTGCAAAGGAATTTAGTTTGTTCGCATCTTTGTCCATTAGGTGCTTTTTATAGTTTAATTTCAAAATTTGCTATGTTAAAAGTAAGTTATGATTTAAATAAATGCACTAAATGTATGAAATGCAAAATGATTTGTCCAGAAGCTCAAGTATTATCACTTATTACAAAATATAGTGGTAATGTTAGCAATAGTGAGTGCATTAAGTGTGCTAGATGTATTGAAGTATGCGATGATGATGCACTTAATTTTAATTTAATTAATTTTTTGAAAGGAAAAAAATGAAAAAAATATTTTTAAGTTTAGCTGCTAGTAGTTTGTTGATTGCTGCTAGTGTGAGTGATACTGAAATTGGTTTAAGAAAACATTCACTAAACGATGAAACAAAATTAGAAATCAAGAATTTTACATACTCTGAAAAAGAAGCTGGAGAAGCAGAGCGTTTTGAAAGAGCTTATTTAAATGCTCCACCACAAATTCCACACAATGTAGAAGATTTTTTACCAATTACTCAAGATAATAATATGTGTCTTAGCTGTCATGATTTAGGTGCTGATAATGAGCGTGTAAAGCTTAGTATTGAAGAAGCAACTCCTATGCCAGCAAGCCATTATTATGATTTAAGAAATGAGAAAAAACTTGATTCTATATCTCAAGCAAGATATAACTGCGTTCAATGCCACGCACCACAAGCAAATATTGATAGTGGAATCAAAAACACATTTAAGCCTGATTTTAGAAATGATGAATTAGGCAAACATCGTTCAAATTTACTTGATGTAATAAATGAAGGATTAAAGTGAAAAAATTGCTATTATTTATAGCTAGTTTAGGTTTAGCAAGTGAGCTAAACCTAAATGAATTAGAATATTTAGAATATGATTGTTATATAAACTATATTAATAATGAATTTGTGGCGTGTGGCAATGATATTTATAAAAATAATGATAAGGTTTTAAGCCTTGATGATAATATTATTTTTATTGATGATTACGATAGTAGCATTTTAGCAATTAGTTCAAAAGATGGATTAAAGACTTTAAACATTTATAAAGATAATAAATTATTGAAATTTAAAATCTCAAGCGATATTAATAAGGCATTTTTATACAAAGATAAAATAATTCTTACTTCTTTAGGAAGCGAACTAATCATAAGAGATTTATCATTTAACTTAATAAAAAAAGTTCATTTTTCAAATGCAAGCATAAATGCTGCAAGTATTAATAAAGAAAAGGCAAAAATTGCTTTAGGATTTGAAAGTGGAAAAATAGTTGTTTATGATTTAAATTCTAATGATTTTATAAGCAAGGAAGTTCATAAAGATAATATTTATAATGTAGATTATAAAAAAGATAATATTATTTCTTGCTCAACTGATAGAAAAGTTATAATTAATGATGATAAATTAAATGAAATTACTAATATAGAAAGTGATAATTTAGTTTATAATTGCGCTTTAAGTGATAATTTAAACTTTGCTTATTCTTGCGATTTAGAAAATAATATTTGTATAGGTAAGGATAAAATAAATATAGGTAATTTATATCTTAATTCAATATTATTTGATAAAAATACATTAAAGCTCAATGCTTATTCAAAAATTTTATACAAAAAGGATTTTTAATGATTTCATCTTTAGTAGTTATTGCAAATGAAGAATTTGAAAACGAAATAAAAAATATAAAAGATGCCAACATAGAACAAGTAATTGATAAAAAGTTTATCGTTTTAATTGAAGCTAGTGATTTTGACAATACTTTAGCAACTTTTAATGCCATTAAGCGATTAGATAGTGTTATAGATGTTAATATGGCTTTTAGTGAAGCTAGTGAATTTGATTTAGAAATTAACGCTCAAAAAATAGCAGATAAAGTAAATGCTTTAGGCAATGCAGAGAATATTGAGTATTATGGAAACATTTATAATAAATATTAATAATTTAACTCGTAATTTTTTTATATTTTTATCTTTTAATATAAAATTCTTATAAGTATTATAATTTTAGATTATAATACTTACTCACATTTTTAATTAGATTAAAAAATTAATTTATTTTTAAGGAGAAGCTATGAATAAGCTTTTATGGATAGTTGTTGCTATTCTTGGAGCATTTTGTATGGGCGTTATTGCTTTAAATAATGGCGAAACAATAAATGCTGCTTGGATAGTTGTAGCTGCTGTTTGTATTTATACAATCGGCTATAGATTTTATGCTTTGTTTATAGAAACTAAGCTTTGCGGCGTTGATGCTACTAAGATTACTCCTGCTGTAGCACTTAACGATGGAAAAGACTTTGTTCCTACAAACAAATATGTTTTATTTGGCCATCACTTTGCTGCAATTGCAGGTGCAGGACCACTTGTTGGACCAATCCTAGCAGCTCAAATGGGATATTTGCCTAGTGTATTATGGATATTAATTGGTGGCGTTTTAGTTGGTAGCGTGCATGATTTTGTTGTGCTTTTTGTATCAAGCAGACGCGGTGGAAAAAGTCTTGGCGAAATGATTAAAGACGAGATGGGGAATTTCGTTGGTGTTGTTTCTATGATAGGAATTTTTCTTATTATGTTAATTATCATTGCTATTTTAGCTATGGTTGTTGTAAAAGCTTTAGCACATTCTCCTTGGGGGACATTTACAATAGCTTCAACAATTCCTATTGCTATTTTTATGGGAATTTATATGAGATTTATTCGCCCAGGTGCAGTCGGAGAAGCTAGTATAATTGGCTTTGTTTTACTTATGATAGCTTTATATTTAGGAAAAGTTGTATCAAACGACCCTGATTTAGCAAGACATTTTGATTTTAGCGTTCTTGAACTTAGCTTTATAATGATGGGCTATGGAATGATAGCTGCGATTTTACCAGTTTGGTTTTTACTTGCACCAAGAGATTATCTTTCAACATTTTTAAAAATTGGTGTAATTTTGATAATGGCTATTTGTGTTGTTTTAGTTTCTCCTGAAATTAAAATGGCAAAAGTTACACATTTTATAGATGGCACAGGCCCTGTTTTTGCAGGTGGATTATTTCCATTTTTATTCATAAATATTGCTTGTGGGGCGATTTCAGGCTTTCACGCATTAATTTCTAGTGGAACAAGTCCAAAAATGCTAGAAAATGAAACACAAGCAAAAATGGTAGGCTATGGTTCAATGCTAATGGAGAGTGCGGTTGCTATTATGGCTTTAATTGCTGCTTGCATACTTCAACCTGGAGTATATTTTGCAATAAATTCAGCACCAGCAATTATAGGCACGACACTTGAGAGTGCGAGTGCAGCTATTAGTGCTTGGGGATTTAGCGTAACTCCTGCTGATATTCAAACACTTGCTAATGATATAGGTGAGAGCACTATATTAAGTAGAACAGGTGGAGCACCTACATTTGCAATAGGCTTATCATTAATTATTCACGAGCTAATCGGTGGAAAGGAAATGATGGCATTTTGGTATCACTTCGCTATTTTATTTGAAGCATTATTTATCTTAACAGCGGTTGATGCGGGAACTAGAACTTGTAGGTTTATGGTTCAAGATATGTTAGGAAATGTTTATAAGCCACTTGCAAACACAAGTAATTTAGGAGCAAATATATTCGCTACTTTAATTTGTGTTGCTGGATGGGGCTGGTTCTTATATGGTGGTGCGATTGACCCACTTGGCGGAATTTATTCACTTTGGTCGCTTTTTGGCGTATCAAATCAACTTTTAGCAGTAGTTGCTATGTTTTTATGTGGCTCTGTATTTATTAAAATGGGAAAAAGAAAGTATATCTTAGCTATTGTTTTACCTGCGCTTTTTGTAATCTCAACTACATTTACAGCAGGTATTGCAAAGGTATTACCACAAAGTGAAAGCAAAATCACAAACTCAATTTCTCACGTAGCAACAGCTCAAATTAATTTTGCTAAAGCTGATGAATTATTAGTAAAAATTAATGCAGGAGATAATAGTGAAGCGACTTTAAAAGAATTTAATAAAGCTAAACAAGTGGCACATTCTAATGTAGTAAATGCTATTTTAACGATTTTCTTCTTATTAGTTACCATAATAGTTGGAATTAAATTCGTTCTAATTTGGAAAGAAAGTTATTCTAATAGGTTTAGCATTCCACTTAAAGAAGTGGTTTATGAAAAAGCAGCTTCGTGAGTTTTTTTACGCAATGCTTGGAGCACCTGATTATGAAAAATATTTAGAGCATTTTAAGAAAATGCACCCTGATAAAACTCCTTTAACTAAAAAGGAGTTTTTCATAGAACAAACAAGCAAGCGTAAAACAAAATGCTGATAAAGATAAGTAGCTAGTTAGCTAATACAAATTATCTTTATTAGCAAATATTTTTTATCTTTTTTTTATAATTTTATTTTTAAAAATCTTGAATAATTATTAAATAATTTTAATCCATTAACTTCTTGTTAGCGGGGGGGGGTATTACAATAGCTCTTTTATTTAATCAAAGGAGTCATTATGGACAAAAGTTCTTATTTAATGTTGCTTGATAATAAAATATCAAGCGAGCAAAAGTTTATGCTAAGCAATAAACTTGACAGCTTAAGTGAAGAGAAATTCAAAAATCTTTCTTGTATTAATTACAAACACCCTATATTGGCAATGAATTTAGGGTTTTTCTTCGGGATATTAGGTATTGATAGGTTTTATCAAGGTAATAGGTCTTTAGGTTTTTTAAAATTAGGAATATTTTTAATAGGCTTAATTAGTGTATTTCTTTTTATAGGGATATTTATTTTATGGGCTTTATATATTTATGTTTTAATAGATATTTATTTTGTATATAAAGCAATTCAACAAAGTAATTATCAAAAAATTTTACAAGCTATAGGCTAAGTAATAATTGGTTTTCAATACCAAATAACGGCAAAATTAGTGCAAAAGATAATAGCAAAGAACAGAATTATTAAAAGCTAAATAATTTGTAAGATTAAATATTGCAAAGTTATTTTGCCTATATTTTGCCTTTAATCCATTTTAAAATTAAAAATAAAGAAAATAAAATTAAAGGAAAAAATGAAAAAAAAGAAAAATATCGGTATTGGTGTTATTGTAGGTTTAATAGCTGCTAGTTTATTTAGCACTAAGGTATTTGCTTTTATGTTGTATTTAAAGAATCCTAATAATCCTTATAACTCGTTGAAAAATATTGAAGCAACAATTAACTTAGTAAAAAGTGTAGGGGAATTTGATAAATTTATATCGCAAGAGCGTTTGGCATTAGAACTATATGCTTCTTATGGTTTAACTTTTATCTTAGGATTTGTAATAGCGTTAATAGCATTATACTTTGTGCAAAAAGCTAAGAATAAAAATAAAACACAAAACTGATTTAATATTTTTATCTTAAAGTTATAAAAACATTAAGCTCTGTTATTTTTATAACAAAGCTTAATGTATAAATAAAAATTAAAATTCTAAGATTAGACTAGTGTTTTAAATACTAGAATTTAAAATCATCAAGAAGTTAAAATTAGAAAGCGTAAAATAATAACGAAAAAGCTATTTTACGGCTAATTGATTAAAATTTTTAATAAATCATAAGCTATATAAATCATTATTAGGCTAGTTAATATTTCTATAAAAAAATATATTTTTTTATTTAAAAGTATTTTACTAATTTTACTAACTCCTAATCCTAAAGAAAAAAACCACAAAAAAGAAGCACATACACCACCTAAGAAAAATAATATCCTTTCATTTTGTTGAATATTTATAGCGTTTGCTCCAACTAAAAATATGGTATCTAAATAAACATGTGGGTTTAGTAAAGTAATTGCTAAGGTTAAAATTATTGCTTTTTTTACACTTAATTTTTCATTATCATTTTGAAAATCACAATTAGTGTTCATAAAGGCTGATTTTAGTGAAATCATCGCATAAGTGATTAAAAATAATATACCTAAAATTGTAACTATTAAACTCATTGTTTCATTTTTTAATAATACTTTACCAACTCCAAATACTCCACAAGCAAGTAAAATAGCATCGCAAATAAAACAAATACTGCATATTAAAATTATATGATTTTTTAATATTGCTTGTTTTATTACAAACATATTTTGAGCTCCGATAGCAACAATTAATGATAATATTAATATAAAACCTTTTATAAAAACCATTGTAAAATCCTTTTAAAAATAATATTATATAAAAAAATAATTTTAAGGATTAATATGAAAAAACCAACAAAAGCACAAATGCAATTAATTAAAAAATTACCATTTAAATATCAAATAATTGCTTTAATTGTTTTTTTAGTAGTTGCAAATTTTTCTTATTTTACTTCTTTTACTAAAGAGTATTTACTAGAAAAAGTAAGTGATGGAGATACTATAGTTTTGCTTAGCAAAGGAGAAAAAATCAAAGTGAGATTTTATGGCATAGATGCACCAGAAAGCGCTCAAGAATACGGGCAATTTTGTAAAAATATGCTAAGTGATTTTCTTAAAAATAAAGATATTAAGTTAGAGATTAAAGACAAAGATAAATATGGACGGGTTGTAGGCATTGTCTATGCTAATGGCGAAGATATAAATAAAGCAATGGTAAGAAATGGTTGTGCGTGGTCGTATCAAAACTATACGAAAAAATATTTAGATGATGAAAAATACGCAAGAGCCAATAAATTAGGATTATGGCAAGGTAAAAATCCACAAAATCCAAGAGAATTTAGATTAGAGCATAAAAGAGATTGATTAGCAAATCTTTTATGTTATCTTTAGATTTTATTTTAACTTAAGGAGAAAGCTATGGGATTTTTTGATAAACTCAAAGCAGCTTGTGGTATTCCTGATTATGAAGCTTATTTAAGAGAACATAAGGAAAAATACCCAAATGAAGAGCCTTTAAGCAAAGAAGAATTTTTAAAGCGTGAGAAAGAGCGTTTAAATTCTAATTGTGCTTGAGGTTAATTAAGAAGCAAGTTTGCTTATACAAGATTAAGGACAAGCAATGTTTAAAAAGCTTAAAGCATTTTTTAAAACAAAAACTCAAAGCTATGAAAAATACTTAGCTGAATGTGAAAAAACAGGCGAAAAGCCAAAAAGTGAAGAAGAATTTAAAACGATTAAAAAAAGTTGTTGATTATTTAAAAGAAGCTAGTTTAGTTTTACAAATTAATTTAAAATAATTCCTATTTTAAAATTAAAATAGGAATTATAAATATTAAAATCTTCTAAAAATTGTTGCTAAAATCCCACCTGAAATATTGTGCCACACGCTAAATAAAGCAGCCACAACAGCAGCTAAAGGATAAGCAGCAAAATGAGTAGTTGCTAGTGAAGCAGCTAAGCCTGAGTTTTGCATTCCTACTTCTATTGCTAGAGTTTTTTGTTTTGCTAATTCTAATTTAAAGATTTTTCCCGCAAAAAAGCCTAAAAGATAGCCTAAGACATTATGAAGCATTACAACTACTAAAATAATGCCTAAATTATCTAAGATTTTTGTTGCATTTGCACCAACTACGCTCATTACTATAGCTACAATTCCAAAGGTTGAAATAAGTGGCAAAGTATCTTGTAATTTTTCAGTAATTTTAGGTAAAAACTTATGAGCTAAAACACCTAATAAAATAGGAATAATTATTACTTGAATAATGCTAACAAACATTGAAATAGCGTTAATATCAATGCTTTTTCCAACTAATAAATAAGTAATAAATGGAGTAATTATCGGAGCTAAAATCGTAGTGCAGCTTGTAATACTAACTGATAAAGCAACATCAGCTTTTGCTAGGTAGCTAATCACATTTGAGCTAGTGCCACCAGGACAAGCACCAACTAAAGCAACACCTATTGCTAAAGCACTATCAAGTTTGAAAACAAAAATCAAAACAAAAGCTATAAAAGGCATTATTATAAATTGTGCAAAAATACCTATAATCACATCTTTAGGTCTTAAAAATAATTCCTTAAAATCACTAGCTCTAACGCTAAGCCCCATTCCAAACATAATAATTCCAAGCAAATAATTAACATAACTTGTCTTAATAATATTAGAAATACTTGGATAAAACAAAGCAAAAGCAGTGCAAACTAAAACCAAAATAGCTAAATTTTTTGAAATAAAATCGCTAATTTTTTTCATAAAATCTCCTTTAAAAAACACGAAATTTATTAAATTAAACTTTAAAGTAAATTAAAAATGAAAATTAGTTTTTTATTAGTTTTATTAATTATTCTTTTGATAACATAAAGGCAAAATCAAAGGTAGAAAATATGAAAAAAATAATAGTAGTAGATACTTTAAATGTGCTATTTCGCTCTTATTATGCGATGAGGAATTTAAAAAGTGCAAAAGATGAAAAACCAATAGGAATGATATTTGGTTTATTAAATTTTATGTTAAAAATTGTTGAAGAAATTGAATGTGATTATGTAGTTTTTGCACTTGATAGCTCTGGCGGGTCATTTAGAAAAGAGCTTTTGCCTGATTATAAGGCTAATAGAAAAGAATTAGAGCCTGAATTAAAAGAGCAAATTCCAGTATGTATCGAGCTTATTAAAAAATCAGGATTTTTATCAATAGAAATTCCTAATTATGAAGCTGATGATATTATTGCTAGTGTTAGTAAGTTTGCTAAGCAACAAGGCTTATTTACTAGCATTTATTCAACCGATAAAGACCTTTATCAATTGCTTGATGATAATAATACTGAGCTAATTGGTAAGAATTATGAGATTATAAATGAGTTAGCTTGTATTGAGAAATTTGGAGTTAAGCCTTATCAAATGCTTGATTATTTAACCTTAGTAGGCGATAGTGCTGATAATTTTAAAGGTATTCCTGGTATTGGACCAGTTGCTGCTAAAAAACTATTAAACGAATACGATAGCCTTGATAATGTATATAAAAATCTAAATATATTAGGCAATAAAAGTTCTCAAAAAAAATTATCCGAACATAAAGATGATGCAGTTTTATCTAAAAAATTAGCAAAATTAGTTGATGATTTGCCTTTAGGAGATTTTCTAAGCAAGGCTAGTAAGCCAAGTATTAATATATTTAATAATATTGAAGATGAATTAAGAGAATTTGAATTATTTAAATTCTTAAAATTTATAGATAAACAAAACGAGATAAAAGAAGAAAAACAAGTAAGCTTAAAATATACAAAAACCTTATTAGATGATAAAGAAGAATTATTTAAGATTATAGACAATTTAGGCGATGAGGTTGGGTTTGATACCGAAACAACAGGGCTTAATTATGATGATAAGATAGTTGGATTTTCGTTTTGCAATCAAGATAAAAGCTATTATGTTCCAATACTACATAAAAATGCAAAAAATATTGCTAAAGAAGATGCAATAAAAGCTATAAATAAGATATTTGAAAAAGTAATAATAGGTCATAATTTAAAATTTGATTTAAAAATGCTGAAAAATGACTTAGGTATTTCGTATCCAAAGAAATTTAAAGATAGTATGATAGCTGCTTGGCTACTTGATTCAAGTTCTAAATACTCACTTGATTATCTTGCTAAGGAGTATTTTGATTATACTTGTTTAGCTTATGAAGAAGTAGTTAAAAAGGGCGAAAATTTTAGCGATATTAATACCAAATTAGCTTGTGAATATGCAAGTGAAGATGCGTTTATAGCTAAAGCAATTTATGAACACGCTTTTAAAAACTTAGATGATGAACGCAAAAAAGAATTTGATTTTGAATGTGAGTTTATTAAAGTTTTAATTTCTTTAGAAAATAATGGAATTACACTAAATAAAGAAAAATTATTAAATCTTCAAAATATATTAGAGCTTAATTTAAAAGAATTAGAAAATCAGATATTTAATATGGTTGGCTTAAGCTTTAATTTAAATTCTCCAAAGCAACTTAAAGAGATTTTATATGATAAATTAAAACTACCTGATAATCATAAAGGCTCAACCAATGAAGCAGCCTTACAAAGCATAGAGCATCCTATTGCTGAATTGATTTTAGAATATAGAACCGCTAGCAAAGTCCTTAGCACTTATGTTTTACCATTGCTTGAGTTAAATGTAGATAATCAAGAGAATTTCAAAGTGCGTTCAAACTTTTTACAAACAGGCACAGCAACAGGAAGACTTAGCTCAAACAATCCAAATCTACAAAATATCCCTGCTAGAAGCAAATACGCAAGTTATTTAAAAGAAGCTTTTATCCCGCAAACTGGTTATTCATTTATTAGTCTTGATTATTCTCAAATTGAGCTTAGAATGTTGGCTCATTTTAGCCAAGATGAAAATTTATTAAAAGCATTTTTATTTGATGAAGACATTCATACAAGAACTGCTATTGAGATTTTTGGCACGAGCGATAAAGATAAAAGAAATTATGCAAAAAGCATAAATTTTGGTCTAATTTATGGAATGGGTGCTAGAAGACTTAGTGAAGAGTTAAAAATACCATATAGTGATGCTAGTGATTATATTAAAAAATATTTTGCTTCTTTTAGTTTGATTAAAGAATATTTTGAAAATACAAAAAAACAAACAAAAGATTTAGGTTATATCAAAACGCTTTTAGGTAGGAAAAGATTTTTCAAATATACAAATGATATTAAGATAAATAATGCAAACGATAGAGAATGTATAAATAGCATTTTGCAAGGTTCGGCAGCAGATTTAATTAAATTAGCTATGATTAAGATTTATCCATATTTGAGTGAAAATGCAAAATTGATATTGCAAATTCACGATGAGTTAATTTTTGAAGTAAAAGATGAATATGTATTGGAATTTTCAAAAATAGCTCAAAATATAATGGAAAATGCTTATGGTTTAAAAGTTAAACTAAAAACGAGTTTGAGTGTTGGGAAAAGTTGGGATAAATTAAAATAAAGGGAAAGGTTATGGAAATAATATTTGCTTGGAATAAAGACTATGAAACAAATATTGATAATGTTGATAAGCAGCATTATTATTTAGTGCAATTAATCAATGAACTAGCTTTAAAATTAAGCGAAAAGAATTTAAATAAAAATGAGTTAGATGAAGCTTTTAATGGTATTTTAAACTATGCTAAAGAGCATTTTTCAGAAGAAGAAACGCTAATGCAAAATGTAAATATTTTTAGTGATTTTTTTCAAGAGCATAAATTAAGTCATAAAATGTTTATAGAACAAACTAAGCAATTATATGATGATGTTGGAGATGGCACTAATAAAGAAGCTGTTAAGAGTTTGTTAGAGTTTTTGATTTCTTGGCTTGCTTTTCATATTTTAGGGATTGACCAAAATATGGCAAAACAAATAGAATTAATTAATCAAGGTCTTGAAGCTAAAGAAGCTTATGAGATAGTAGTTCAAAATGAAAATAAGCAAACAGCACCTTTAGTAAAAGCTCTTAGTAATCTTTTAAATGTTGTAGTTAAGAAAAATAGTGAATTATTAGAACTTAAAAGAAATCTTGAATTAAAAGTGAAAGAGAAAACAAGAGAATTAGCAGCAACAAATCAAACTTTAAGAAGTATAGCTTTAACAGATGTATTAACAAATTTGCCAAATAGAAGACATTTATTTGAAGTTTTAGAAGTTATTTTAAATGAAGCTAAAGAAAATTCATTAATTACAAGTGGTTTAATGATTGATTTAGATAATTTTAAAGAAGTAAATGACACTTATGGACACGAAATGGGCGATAAGGTATTAAGAGAGTTTTCGCAAACAATCAAAGAAACTATTAGAACTGATGATGTTTTAGCAAGACTTGGTGGAGATGAGTTTTTTGTTTTACTACCAAATACAGATATTGATGGTGCTATGTTATTAGCAAAAACACTTTTAAATGTTACTAGAAGTTTAAATATTCAAGTAGGAAATAAGCTAGATGATAGATGGAAAAGTAGTATTAGTATAGGAGTGGCTACAATTTTACCTACTACTATTACAAATTCTAATGATTTTATGAAAAAAACCGATTTAGCAGTGTATGCTGCTAAAAATGCTGGCAAAAATTGCATAAAAGTATATAATGAAGAAATTTTAACTAAATGAATGTAATATTTTAAGATTTAAATAAAGGAAAAAATGTGGATTTAACAACGGTCTTAGGAATGGTTTTAGCTCTTACATCTATTTGCGTAGGGGATATTTTAGAAGGTGGTAACCCATTACACCTTATTCATATTTCATCGGTTTTAATCGTTTTACCAACAGCATTTTTCTCTACTATGGTTGGAACGAATAAATATTTTATAAAAGGAGCTTTTAAAGAGCTTAAAATAGTTTTTAAAGGTAGTGGGGTTAATTTTCAAGCAAGAACCGATCAGCTAATAGAATTTGCTTCTATTGCTAGAAAAGATGGGCTTTTAGCACTTGAACCAAAAGTAGCTGAAATAGATAATCACTACTTAAAATCAGCAATGATGATGATGGTTGATGGTAAAGATGTTGAAGAGATAAAAGAAAGTATGGAGCTTGATATTTCTCATTCAGAAACTTATTATGATGAGTGTAGGGAATTCTTTTGTCGTGTAGGTGAGTCTTGTCCTACATTCGGACTTGTTGGAGCGGTGTGCGGTCTTATGTTAGCACTTCAATTACTTGATAATCCGCAAGCAATGGCGATGGGTATTGCGGGTGCATTTACGGCTACGGTTACAGGGATTTATTGTTGTTATGGAGTGTTTGTGCCTTGGGGAAACAAAATCAAAGGTAACGGACATGATTTAATAGTAGAAAAAGAGCTTATGATGGCTGGGGTAGTTGGTATAGCAGAAGGTGCAAATCCAAGAGATTTAGAGCAAAAGCTATTTTTATATTTCCCACATGGTTTAGTACCTAAATCACAATTTGGTGAATAATAATGTCTAAGAAAAAAAAGTGCCCACCAATACCAGCATGCGAGAAATGGGCTGTTCCTTTAGCAGACTTTTTCTCATTATTACTAGCGTTATTTATCGCACTTTACGCTATTGCTTCGGTAAATACTGATAAAGCAAAGGCTTTAACTAAAGAATTTGTAAAGATTTTTGATTTTCCAAGCACGCAGGTGGTAGAAAAAGAGAGTAAAACAGATGGCAAACATAGCCCATCAAATAACGAAGAATCTCGTGCTTTACAAGCTCAAAATATAAATCAGCAAGAAAGTATAGAAAAACTAAAAGCTATTTTAGATCAAAGAGAAAACCAATTTTATATGGAACTTCCTTCAATATTGTTATTTAATAAAGATGAAACTAGAGTTGCAAATAGTGATGATATTTTATATCTTAAAAGAATTAAAATGATTATGCAAGGCTTAGGAGATGGGGTTCAGCTTGAAATTCGTGGATTTAGCGATAATGATGATAGTTATTTAACAAGTTTTGATTTAGCGACTGCAAGAGCTAGAGAAGTCCTTGAGATACTTATTAAAAGCGGGGTTGATTCATCAAAACTTAGTATCAAAAGCTATGGAGCAAACAATCCTAGATTTGATAATAATAGTTTAGAATCTATCAAAAATAATAGAGTTGAATTATATTTTAAAACTGATATAAACGATATAAAATCTCAAAAAACAATACTTGATGCAGTAGAAAAAGTTAAATAATTTTATATGTATTTAAAGTTTTAAGGAATTTCAAATTCTTTTAAAGCTTTAAATATTATATTTTTACTACTTTTATATTTTATAAATTAATAATAAAAACCTTATACTTATTTTACATATAATTAATTGTGTAATTTTGTAATAATTTTAGTTAAGTTTTTTATATTTTTACTTTTCTTCACATTTTTTTTCACACTACAATTTCAAAAAGTAGAAAAAATGAGACCAGAAGAGTTAAGAGCTTTAATTTCAAAAAATATATTTTAAAATTAAAGCTTAAAACTATAATGCTACAAAATGATTTAATAATTTTACTTTGTAATTAAAATTAAAGCTATTTTTTAAAGCATTACTTACATAATCTTTTGCATTTTTACAAGCTGTTTTAATATCTTCGTTTAAAGCTAAATTACAAGCAATTGCAGAGCTTAGAGTGCAACCCGTGCCGTGAGTTACAATATTTTTTATTTTTTCGCCTTTAAAAATAGTAATTTCACCATTTTCGCTTAAAAAATCACTTGCTTTTAAATGTCCACCTTTTAACAAAACCTTACAATTTAGAGTTTTTTCTAGACTTTTTGCTGCATTTATTGCATCTTTTTCATTTGTGATTTTTTCGCCTAACAAAACTTCAGCTTCATATAAATTTGGAGTAATCAAATAAACATTTTTTGCAAAATCTTTTATAGCATTAATCGCCCTTTCATCAAGCAATCTTGCACCACTTGTAGATACCATTACTGGATCTAATACGATTTTACTATATCCATTTAGAGTATTTTTAACACAATTTATAATTTCTTCATCATAAAGCATTCCGATTTTTACAAAATCTATTTCGCATTCATCAAAACAAGCTTTTATTTGAGCTTTTATAAAATCTGTATCAACCCTTAAAACGCCAAAAACCCCGCTAGTATTTTGAGCAGTTAAGGCTGTAATTACACTCATTGCATACATTTTATGAGCTTGAATTGTCTTTATATCAGCTTGCAACCCAGCCCCACCAGATGGGTCACTTCCAGCTATACTTAATATCTTTTTCATTTAATTCTCCTATGTTTTTAATATTTATTGTTGCATTTTCGCAATTGATTCCAACGCTAAAAATGTCGTTTTTATTAGCTAAATCAATTATTTTAAAGCTATCATCAATTAAAATAAATTTATTAGTATTTAGCTTATTCATACAAGTTTTTAAAGCTATTTGAGTAGTTTTTAAATATTTTCTTTCATCTTGAATGAAAACAAATTCATCTAAAATATCAAATCTTTTTAAAACAAGTTTTGCAAATGGACTAGCTGTATAAATACACTTTTTATAAGCTCTAAATTTGGCTAAAAACTCATTTACACCTATACATAAATTAGCTTCTTTGCTATAAAAATCAATGCAAGTTTTAATGATTTTTTTACTTAATTTAGTTTTGTTTAATTCATCAATTTTTTTAAGCCCATCATAAAAACTTAAATCATCTAAATTATATCCATTAGCTAATTCTTGCCAAAAGCCAACGCTATTGATGATTACGCCATCAAGGTCAATTATAAAAGAGAAATCTTTTTCCATAATTTTTCGCAATTTGCTTTATAATTTTGATTTTCATAAATCGCACTTATACAAGCTATATTTTTTATTTTAAATTCTTTTAAATTGTCTATATTTTGATAATTTAATCCTCCTATTGCCACTTTAGGAATGTTTATTTCTTGCACTATTTTTATTAGGTCATTTTTGCTTAGTATTTTTGCATCTTTTTTAGTATTGCTCTCATAAATTGCTCCAATGCCTAGATAATTCGCTCCTAATTGTAAGCCTTTTAACGCTTCTTCATAATTACTTGCACTTATTCCTAAAAACATATTTTTTGGTATTTTTAGATTTTTGTTTATATCGCTTTGTCCTAGATGAATACCATCAGCATTTAGCTTAATTGCAAGGTCTAAATCATCGTTTATTATTAAAGCTACTTTTTTTATTTCACAAAGATTTTTTAATTTTAAAAGTGTATTAAGGCTATAATTATTCGCTTTATTTCTTACTTGAAAGCAAGTTACATGATTTGCAAATAAAATCTCACAAATATCTAATAATTCATCTTCTTTAGTGTATATATCATCACTAATTGCATAAAATCTTAAAATTTCATCTAAGTTTTTCAATTTTTATCCTTTCTTTTATGGTAGTTCCATCAATTTTGCTTAACTCATCAATTAAGTGCATTTTAAACGACATAGTGCCATTTGCTTTAGTTTCGGCTATTTCAGCACTTATGTTAAATGCACTTATACCTGTGATTACAGAATTTAATTTATCATCATTTGCCCCTACAAAAACGGCTAAGATATTGCCTAGCATACAACCTGCACCTGTGATTTTTGTTTGCATTGCCGAACCATTGCTTAGCATAAAAACATTTGTTTTATTGATGATAAAATCATTTTTACCTGTGATTACCAAAATAGTTTTATGTTTTTTAGCAAAATCAATGTATTTTTCTAAATCATTTTGATTTATTTCATCACTACTATCGCAGCCACTTGTATTTAATGTCTTATTTACTAGATAATTTATCTCGCTTGCATTGCCTTTAATTACACAAAATTTTATATTTTGCATTAAATATTTACATAAATTATTTCTTGCATTACTAACTCCTGCTGCAACGGGGTCAAAAACAATAGGAATATTTAATTCATTTGCCTTTAAGGCTGCGTTTTTATGGGCTTTTATTAGATTTTCGTTTAACTGCCCGATATTTAGCAAAACCGCATTACTAATTGTAACAATTTCGCCAACTTCTTCATAAAAATCTCCCATAATAGGTGAGCCACCAACAGCTAAAATAGCGTTAGCTGAGTCATTTATCGTTACATAATTTGTAATACTTTCTACTAAAGTTTTATGATTTCTTGTTTTTTGCATAATGTTTTGATACATATTCTCCTCCTAAGGTTAAAATTAAAATGATTAAAAAAGTTAAAATTGATGCTAAAAAATCAAAATAAATCAGTATTTGATAAATTAAAAATCCAATAAACCAAATTAAAAAATTTAATTTAGCTGAATTTTTTAGTTTAAAACAATATACACATACCATAACCGATGCCATAGGTAAAAATACTGAACTTAATGTATATAAAAAATTTTCATATAAAGAAAAAGGTATAAAAATAGCTATTAATAAAGCGATAAAGATTATTAATAAAATTGTAATTTTATTACCAAATTTATTATTTATATTTTTAATACTTTCATTAGCTGAAAAAATGTCTAAATATGTTGTTGTTATTGTTGAAAAAATAATCAAAAATATTATTAACATTGATAATTTTAAAGTGATTAAAAAACTAGAAAGGTCGCTATAGTATTTCATGGTTAAATATCCAATTATATACATAAGTGAACTTCCTAGAAAATACGCGACTGAAGCTACTAAACTATCTTTTATTGGATTTTTAAAATATTTTGTATAATCACCAACTAATGCAAGCCAAGAAATTGGCATAGCAATACTTAGTTCAATAGCATTTATTAAGTTTATTTTATTAACTTCTATTTGGTTTAAATTAAGATTAATTAAGTTATAAAAAATATAAATTACTATCAAAAAAAGTATGCAAACTATAAAATTATTTATTAACATTAATAAATTTTGTTTTAAGAATAGCCATATTATTAAAAGTGATGATAACAAAATTGCTACTAAGTTAAAATTTGTATTTGGATATAGTCCATTTAGTAGTATTGCTGCGCTCATAATCATAACTGCACTCCAGCAAATTAAAGCTAGAAAATTGCAAAATGAAAAGAATATTTTGCCATTTTGTGAGTAAAAATATTTAAGACTACCCATAGCATTGCATTTTAGTTTAGTGCTAATATACATCATAGCAAAAAATAAAATTCCACCTAAAAAATGTCCAAAAAATATAGCAAATAAAGAATCACTTAAAATAAGACCTGAAAATAAACTACCGGCTTCAATTTCAGCTAGCGAAATACTAGCTCCAAGCCACAAGAAAAAATTACTCATACAACTCTCCATAAAATCAATTTATGGGAATGCTAAGAAAGGATTAAAAATTTGTATCTCCCTACGCTGGCATTACCCAAACAGGTTCAAAGGGTCAAGACTATTACGCCTACTCTCAGCTTTTGCTCCCCTAAAATCATTATTCTAATTAAAATTAGTTATGAAATAGATATATAAAATATTACAATAATTATTTGTTATATTGCAATAATTTCTTAATTTTTAATATAAATAATCAATATATTTAATACTTATTTTATATATAATTAATTGTGTAATTTTGTAACAATTTTAGTTAAGTTTTTTATATTTTTACTTTTCTTCACATTTTTTCACACTACAATTTCAAAAAGGAGAAAAAATGAGACCAGAAGAGTTAAGAGCTTTAATTTCTAAAAATGAATTCAATAAACCTACAGCAGGGGTTTGTAAAGGTTATGTTCAAGCTAATCTTGCGATTTTGCCTAAAAGTGATGCTTATGATTTTTTATTATTTTGTCAAAGAAACCCTAAACCTTGTCCTTTAATTGAAGTCTTAGACGCGGGAGAATATCTTACAAAAACAAGTGCAAATAATGCAGATATTAGAACTAGTATTCCTAAATATAGAATATATAAAAAAGGCGAATTAGTAGAAGAGACAAGCGATATTATTAATCATTTTAAAGATGATTATGTGAGTTTTTTAATAGGTTGTTCGTTTTCATTTGAAGCAGCTTTATTAAATCACAATATACCTTTAAGACATATTGATGAAGATCATAATGTGCCTATGTATATTACAAATATTGATTGTGCAAGTGCTGGTAAGTTTTATGGAAAAATGGTTGTTTCAATGCGACCAATTAAACATAAAGATTTAATCAAAGCTACAACCGCAACAGCTCTTTATCCTAGCGTGCATGGAGCACCTGTTCATATAGGAAATCCTAGTGTAATAGGTATTAAAGATATTAATAATCCTGATTTTGGAGACGCATCTACTATTTATCCTGATGAAGAATGTGTATTTTGGGCTTGTGGGGTAACTCCGCAAAGCATAGCACTTACTAGTAAGCCTGATATTATGATAACTCATTCTCCTGGATATATGTTTGTAACGGATAGAAAAGATAGCGAATATAGTGTGTTTTAGTATTAAAAAAAATAAATTTAAAGGATGATTATGTATAACAAATTTAAAATTACAAGCGAAACTTCATTGCTTTTATATCTTGAGCCTCCAATAAGCATAGAAAAACAACGCCTATGCTATGCACTTAATTTAGTAATTAAAGATATGCCTTATATAAAAGAAGTAGTGGTCGGAATGAATACTCTTTATGTCTTAACAAGTGATTTAAATTATAAAGATTTATTAGATTTACAAAGTAAATTAAATGAGTTAATTACTAGCACTAAACCACTAGAGCTATCAGGAAGATTGATTGAAATTCCTGTTGATTATGGTGGGGATTTAGGACTTGATTTAAAGGTAATTGCAAAGGCTAAAGGTATGAGTATGAGTGAGTTTGCTAAATTACACGCCGAGCCTATTTATGATGTTTATTTTATAGGTTTTCAACCAGGATTTGCATATTTGGGTGGATTAAATGAGATTTTACACACTCCAAGGCTTAGCACCCCAAGACTTAAAATTCCAGCAGGTTCGGTTGGTATAGGCGGAGCTCAAACAGGAATATATCCTTATCAAAGTCCAGGTGGATGGAATATCATAGGAAATACAAAGGCAAAATTATTTGATGTAAATAGCGAAAATCCGAGCCTTTTAAAAGCAGGTGATAGATTAAAATTTGTAATCAATAGCATTAAGGAGAGATTATGAAAATTACAAAAATATCATCAATTGCAACTATTCAAGATTTAGGTAGGTTTTCGTATAAAGGTTATGGGGTAAATGAGAGTGGGGCTTTAGATAAGTGGAGCTTTATGTTAGGTAATGCTTTATTAGGAAATGACTTAAATGCACCTGCAATTGAAGTGATTTTAGGTGGGATAGAAATATATTGTAATAAGGCAATGACTTTTTGTATCACAGGGGCAAATTATGAAGCATTCATAGATGAAAAGCCAATTCATAATAATTATAGAATTAGAATTGAAGCAGGAAAAACTCTTAGATTAATAAGAGCTATGTCAGGAATGTGTGCTTATATTTGTGCTTATGGTGGTTTTAGTGCTGATTTTGTTCTTAATTCAGCTTCTACAAATCTTAGCGCATCTTTTGGTGGATTTAATGGTAGAGCATTAAAAGTAGGCGATGAATTAAGCATAGGTTCAAGAATGAATTTATCTCAAATAGCAGTATCTAGGATAAAACCAAGAGATAAAATAAGAATAATTAAAGGTGCTGAATGGGAGCTTTTTAGTGATGAAGCAAAGCATAATTTATTAAATCAAGAATTTAATATATCAAGCTCAAGTAATAGAATGGGATATAGGCTAAATAGTGATTTTAAACTTAATTTAATCAATGAATTAAGCTTGCCATCTCACGGAGTTAGTGCAGGAACTATTCAAGTGCCAAGTAGTGGAGAGCCTATAGTTTTATTAAAAGACGCACAAACAACAGGCGGTTATCCAAAAATTGCTCAAGTAATTGAAGCTGATTTAGGGCTTTTTGCTCAAAGTAGAATTAATTCTAAGATTAGTTTTGAATTAGTAAGTATTGAAGAAGCTCTAATGGCAAAAAAAGAAAGAATTTCACATATAAATCAAATAAAGGAGTATGCAAGTGAGAATTGATTTTAATTCAGATTTAGCTGAAGGTATGCAAAATGATGATGAGATATTAGCTTTAATAAGCTCTGTTAATGTATGTTGTGGGCTTCACGCTGGTGGATATAAAGAAATATATAATACTTTAATTAAAGCTAAAGAATATAATTTAAGAATAGGAGCTCACCCAAGCTTTAATGATAGGGCAAATTTTGGAAGAACTAATGAGAATTTAAATAAAGAATTATTACAAGCACTACTTGCTTATCAATTTGGTGCGATTAAGCAAATGTGCGAATTAGTGGGGGTAAAATTAAGCTATGTTAAACCGCACGGAGCTTTATATAATATGGCTTGTGTTGATTTAGACTTAGCAAAAAATATTGCAATAGAAGTTGCAAAATTAGGCAAAGATATAGCATTAATGGGGCTTAGCAATTCTTGTTTAATTAGTGCAGCAAATGATGTAGGTATTAATAGTATTAGTGAAGTTTTTGCTGATAGAAGATATACAGATGATGGTTTATTAGTATCAAGAACTAAAGAAAATGCTTTAATTGAAAATGAAGATGAAGCAATAAATCAAGTATTAAATATGATAAAACATTCATATGTAATCAGTGAAAATGGTAAAAAAATTAATATAAAAGCTGATAGTTTATGCGTTCATGGAGATAGCAAAAAAGCACTTTTATTCGCACAAAAAATCAAAAAAACTTTAGAAGAAAACAATATAAGCATAAGGAGTAATTAATGAAAAATAATAAAGCTATATTAGGTGCTGCATTTTTAATGGCTACTTCAGCAGTTGGACCTGGATTTTTAACTCAAACTGCTAGCTTTACGCAAAGCTTAGGGGCTAGTTTTGCTTTTATTATTTTAATGTCGGTTTTAATGGATATTGGGGTTCAATTTAATGTATGGAGAATTATTGCAGTTAGTAAATTAAAAGCTCAAGATATTGCTAATAAGGTCTTTCCAGGTGTAGGATATTTATTATCATTTTTGATAATTTTAGGTGGACTTGCATTTAATATAGGTAATATTGCAGGTGCTGGACTTGGATTTGAGACTATTTTTGGGATAAATCCTATTTTAGGAGCTTGTATTAGTGCAGTAATTGCTATAGGTATTTTCATTAATAAAGACGCAGGTGCACATATGGATAGATTTGCTAAGATTTTAGGTGCTATATTAATACTTATAATAATTTATATTGTGTTTAAATCAAATCCACCTTTAAAAGAAGTAGCTATTGAGACATTTGCTCCATCAAAATTTGATGCTTTAAGCTTGGTTACTTTAATAGGCGGAACGGTTGGCGGATATATTACTTTTTCAGGTGCTCATCGCTTACTTGATGCGGGGATTTGTGGTGTTGAAAACCTAAAAGAAGTTAGTAAAAGTTCGGTTTCAGGAATAATTATAGCTAGTATTATTAGGGTATTTTTATTTTTAGCAGTTTTAGGGGTTATTTCTTTAGGCGTTAGTTTAAATCCTAACAATCCAGCTCTTACTCCTTTTGAATATATTTTGGGTAATTTTGGTAGTGTTGTTTTTGGTATTGTAATTTGGGCTGCTTCTATTACTTCAGTAGTTGGCTGTGCTTATACATCAGTTAGTTTTATATCAAGCTTTAGTCCTTGGCTTAAAAAGAATGAAAACAATATAATAATAGCCTTTATTATATTTTCTACTTTAGTATTTTCAACTATAGGAAAACCAACTGCAGTATTAATTTTGGTAGGGACTTTAAATGGTTTTATATTGCCTATTGCTTTATGTGTGATATTAATTGCAGCTTATAAGAAAAACATAGTAGGAGATTATAAACACTCTAAACTACTTGCTTTAATAGGTTGGTTAATTACCATTGCTATGGCGTATTTGTGCTATGTAACTTTAATGAAATATATAAACTCTTAAAATAATTAGAATTTGAAATTAATATTTCAAATTCTAAAACCCCCTTTAGCTTATTGTCTATAACCAAAAGTTATTACATAAGCTTCGTTTCTTGGTATAAAAAGTTCATCTTTTGGCTCATATACTCCTTTTGCCATATCCCAAGGAAAATATACATCAAGATTGCAATCTAAGCCATTATATTGTGTAAGTTGCAAAGTCCCTGCGAAAATTTGCTTGTGTTCTCCTTGCCATAAAGCATTTGTTGAATACAATTCATCATTTTCATTTGGTAATGTAAAAAATAATTCATATTCAATAGGAGCATTTTTTATTTTTTCTTGAAAATCTTTTGCTAAATAATCATTGCTTGTTGTTTTTATTTCTTCTTCGCTTAAAAATTTAACTCCATCTTTTGGTTTAAAAGTCCATCTAGCTGGAAATTTGTTATTGTTTTTATCATCAAAGAAAAAAGTATGAACGCTGTAAAATTGAGTATTAGCAACACTTTTTGAAAACCCTATATTTTTAGTATATTCTGCAAAATTTTTAAAAGATTGAACTTCGCTAAAAGCTTGTTTTATTTTTTCTTTATTTACATTACCATTTTCATCAGGTAATTGCATTTCGTGAAAATATCCAAATTCTTTTAGAGTTTTTGCAAAATTAATTGGATTGCTTAGCATTACCATAGTCCAATTATCATTATCTCCTTCTAGCTTAATAGCTAAACCCCTTGCTTTACTTTTATCATTTAATTCACCACCACCTAAAGAAACTCTTCCATTTACAGGTATGCTTTTTTGTTTAAATAGCTCAATGTTAAAATATTCATTAATATTACTATCTGGCTTAAAAACTCCACCTACGCAAAAACCCTTATGATGATTTGGTTTTTTGCTTTTATCTCCCATAACATTTAACTTTACAATAATATCTGCTAGTTTTTGAGCATCATATTCTTTTGCAGCAATTTCTTCATTTATATTGTTAGCATATAAACTAATTGAAAGAGTTGTTGCTACACTAATTTTTATAAGATTTTTCATTTTTATCTCCTTAATATAAATATAAAAAATCTTATAAGATAAATATTAATAATTAATAATTATTTTTAAGTAATAATTAATTATGTATGTCAAATATATCTAATAAAGTAGAAGTTACTTCTTCTATGCTTTTATTTGTGATATTTAAAAATGGGATATTGTTTATCTTCATTAAAAATTCCGCATTTTTTACTTCATTTTTACAATTAATTATACTTGCGTATTCAGAATTAGGCAGCCTTTCGTTGCGTATTTCACTTAGGCGATATGGGTCTATGCTAAGACCAAAAAGCTTGTTTTTATAAGGTTTTAAAGCATTAGGCAAAGCACAAGCCTTAAAATCATCAGGAGTTAGTGGATAATTAGCTACCTTAATTCCATATTGCATAGCAAGATAAAGGCTAGTTGGTGTTTTTGCTGATCTTGAAACCCCTATTAAAATTATTTGAGCATTATCAAGTGCGTAGATGAATTGCCCATCATCGTGTTCTAAAGTAAAATTAATAGCTTCTATTCTATTTTGATAATTTTTATTATGAGTGTTTGAGTGAGATAGACCTTGTTTTATGCTTGGTTTTACATTTAATTTATTTGAAATTAAGCTAACAAAAGGCTCTAATAAATCTATAAAAACACAATTAGAATTCTTAATATGATTAGCAATATTTACATTAATTAAAGTACTAAATGCTAGCGGAATATCGGTTTTTGCTAATTCATTAATTTTATTTGCAACCTTAATCGCCTTTTCTTCAGTATTTATAAAAGGTTCTCTAATTTGTGTGAAAACATATTCATCTTCAAATTGAGCTAATACCGAGTGAGCAAATGTTTCAGCGGTTATTCCTGTTCCATCACTTATAAAAAACACAATTTTTTTATTTAATTGTTTCATTTAAGTTATCCTTGCTTGTTAAAATAAAATAATTCTATCAAAAAGGAGTGTGAAAATGGAATATGTTTTAGCTTTTTCAAAACTTAGAATGAGCGATGTAGAAATAGTTGGTGGTAAAAATGCTAGTTTAGGCGAGATGATTTCAAATCTTGCTAGTAGTGGGGTTAGAGTGCCTGATGGTTTTGCAACTACAGCACAAGCTTTTAGAGATTTTTTAAAATACAATAATTTAGATGAAATAATTACTAATGAGTTAAAGAATTTAAATCCTGATGATTTAGATGCACTTGCTAAGTGTGGTGCAAAAATTAGAAGCTTAATAACTAAAGCTAATTTTCAGCCTTTATTTTTAGAGCAAATCATTAAGTTTTATAAAGAATTAGATAGCGATGGATTAGGCACTTTTGCTGTTCGTTCATCAGCTACCGCAGAAGACTTGCCTGATGCTTCTTTTGCTGGTCAGCAAGAAACTTTTTTGAATGTTAGTGAAATTGATGATATATTGGATAAAATCCGTTTGGTTTTTGCATCACTTTATAATGATAGGGCGATTTCTTATAGAGTGCATAAGGGTTTTTCACATTTTGAAGTATCGCTTAGTGCTGGTATTCAGCGTATGGTAAGAAGTGATAAAGGAAGTAGCGGGGTTATGTTTAGCCTTGATACTGAAAGTGGATTTAAAGATGTTGTATTTATCACTTCATCTTATGGATTAGGCGAATGTGTGGTTCAAGGCTCGGTGAATCCTGATGAGTTTTATGTATCAAAAACTTGCCTAAAAAACAATAATAAAGCAATAATCTCAAGAAAAATCGGCTCAAAGCTAATTAAAATGGAATTTAAAGAAGAAAGAAAAGCAGGAGAAAACGCCGTAAAAGTAGTAGATGTAGCTAAAAATATGCAAGATAAATTTAGCCTAAATGATGAGCAAATAAACGAACTTGCAAGATATGCTTTAATTATAGAAGAGCATTATAAAAGACCTATGGATATAGAATGGGGATTAGATGGATTAGATGGTAAGATTTATATACTTCAAGCAAGACCTGAAACCGTTCAATCTCAAAAGAAAAAAGATATAAGCTATAAATTAAAAGAAGAATCAAAAGTCCTAATAACAGGTAGAGCAATAGGACAAAAAATAAGCGTTGGGATAGTTAAGGTTATAAACGATATTAGCGAGATTTCTCGTGTAAATGCTGGAGATGTAATAGTTACTGATATGACCGATCCAAACTGGGAACCTGTTATGAAAAAAGCCGCAGCAATAGTTACAAATAGGGGTGGTAGGACTTGTCATGCAGCAATTATTGCAAGAGAGCTAGGAATTGGTGCAGTAGTTGGCACTAGTAATGCTACAACTATATTAAAAGATGGAGATTTAGTAAGCGTTAGTTGTGTTCATGGAGATGAAGGTAGGGTTTATGAAGGGGCATTAAAATACGAAGTAATTGAAAATGAAGAATTTGAAATGCAAAATTGCGGTGTAAAAATAATGATGAATGTGGGAAATCCTGCATTAGCATTCAAATTCGCACAAATGCCAAATGATGGTGTAGGACTTGCTAGACTTGAGTTTATTATAAATAATCACATAGGCATTCATCCCAATGCTATTTTAGATTACGACAATATAAATGATGATTTAAGAAATAAAATAAATGAAGCTAGTAAAGGCTATGCTAATGCAAGAGAATTTTTTGTATCAAAATTAGCCGAAGGTATAGCTACAATTGCAGCTGCTTTTTATCCTAAGCCTGTGATTATTAGACTTAGTGATTTTAAGACTAATGAATATAGAAAATTATTAGGCGGAGAATTTTACGAAATGCACGAAGAAAACCCCATGCTAGGATTTCGTGGTGCAAGTAGGTATTTAGCTCCTAGTTTTGCGGAATGCTTTAAGCTTGAATGTGAAGCTTTAAAAATAGCAAGAGATGAAATGGGGCTAAATAATATTGAAATTATGGTGCCTTTTGTAAGGACTTTATCACAAGCAAATTCAGTTATAAATCTATTAGCAAAAAATGGCTTAAAGCGTGGTGTAAATGGCTTAAGAGTGATTATGATGTGCGAAGTGCCTAGTAATGCTATTTTATGCGATGAGTTTTTAGAATATTTTGATGGTTTTAGTATAGGTAGCAATGATTTAACCCAGCTTACTTTAGGACTTGATAGAGATAGTGGAATGGATATTTTAGTGGCTGATTTTGATGAAAGAGATGAAGCGGTTTTATTTATGTTAGAAAGAGCAATTACAGCTTGTAAAAAAGCAAACAAATATGTAGGAATTTGTGGTCAAGGTCCAAGTGATCATATAGATTTAGCTGTTTGGCTAAAACAAAAAGGCATTAGCTCAATGTCACTTAATCCTGATAGCGTTATTAGCACTTCAAAACGCCTAGCTAGTATTTAAAAATAGTTAATTTACATTGCTAAAAATAAAAAAGCAATGTAAATTTATTTTTTTT
>NZ_JACGAY010000017.1:0-44501 GCF_020137705.1 Campylobacter sp. RM9333 | reverse complement strand
AAAAGTTTATATTAAATAAAATTTCTGTAAAACGAAGTTTATGTAAAATGGAGTTTTTAAAAATTAAGCTTATATAAAATTTGGATTTAAATTCTTTTGCAGTAATTAGGGCTTAGATTGTTTTTAGAAGATAAGTAATTAATACTAAAGTATTTTTATGCTAAGTTTAATTAGTGATTTAAAGTAATAAAAATTAAACTTAATTAAATACTTTAGAGTAATTTAATACTAAGCTTATTAAGTAATTAAATTAATTAGATTTATGGATTATATAAAAGTATTTATTACGCATATAAAACATAATTAGGATATGAGTTTTTATGTTGGGGGGGGTAGGATTAAGTTTTATATAGGTTTAAAATATTTAAATAATCAAACCATATAAACTAATTTTATACCTTTACAGGATAAACAATGTTTTTAAAAGCTTTTTTAATGAAATAAATAAGCTGTGGATAATATAGATTTAATGATGTTGGGTAGTTGGTTTTCTGCAAATTGATAGATAAATTTTTTATTTTATTTAATATAGGAATTTATCTTAAATATTTTTAATATAGTTTAATAAGAGTTATTTAAAAAATGCTTTATAAGATGATTTAGGGAATGATTATAGTATTATTTTTAGTGTAATAAAAAAATAGCTTATAAATTAGTGGATTTAGTGACTGATTGAATTGTTGGTGCGGTGTTAATATAATTAATAAGATTTATAATAGTGGCTTAGCCTTGCTTATTAGATTTAAATTTAGCTATTAGTAAATTAATTTTTTAGATTAATAACATAGCTTATAAATTTTTAATCTAAAGGGTTAGATTAAGGCATAATAATAGTATTCCAGAATACAAAAGCGTATATGAAAGAACTAATATTACAAATTTAAAATAATAAAGAAAATTTTCTATAAAATTATAATATATGTGGTTTTTATCTTTTGGTTTATATTCTTTTGAAATTACTTTAAAATAACGAAAGCAAAATACACATTTAAAGAAAAGTTTAGCATTAAATTTTTTATACGGGTAAGCTTCACATAAGAATGCAAATCCTACAACTATCATAGCAAGAAATACTAGTTTCATAAAATCCTTTCAGTAGTATTTACAATACTTAATTAATCAAACCAACTATAACGCTTGATATTGTTTTTTTCTAAAATTTCAATAAAATTTTTAATTTCATCTTGTGTAAACATATTTTGATTTATATGTATCGGAAATTGAAATTTCTTAAACCTAACTACTATATTATTATTAGTAATAGAAGTAAAAAACCAATAATCTTTAAATTTTCTATAGCAAACTTTTTGAGTGCAAAACTTTCTCTTAATTATGAAAAAATCTTCATAACAAATAACCGTTTTAATATCAATTGCACAAAAAAAATGATAAGGTATAATAGCAACTATAATAAAACCAATAATATTTGCTAAAAAATTATCTAAATCTATAAAACATATTCCAATCAGTAAAGTTGCTAAATCCCATATAAAAACAAATATATAATAAAGAGATACGAAAAAAGATTTTTTTCTATTCATCACAAAAATAGGTTCATTGTTGTTTTGCATAATATTTTCCTATATTATTTATTTTTATTTTGAAAATAGGCTCTTCTTTAAGTTTTACCCTACAGCTTTTAACCTATTATTATGTTCTCTATACTCTCAATTTTTATCATTATTTATTCTTTAGTTTAAAGAATTTAAATTAGGATTTATATTTATTTTGTTTTATAAATTGTAAGGCAAATAAAATAATAAAAGAAATAGCTAATAATATTATACTAAGCTCATTTGCTTTATTTAAATCTAGTGTTTCTAATGCTTCAAATACGGCAATAGAAGCGACTTTTGTCTCTCCTGCTACGCTACCGCCTATCATCATTACTACACCAAATTCTCCCATAGTATGAGCAAAACTCATAACACTAGCACTTATTATACTAGGGATTATTAGCGGCAAACAAAGGCGAAATATTATGTTAGCTTGAGATTTTTCAAGTAATTTAGCTCTATCAAAAAGATTTTTGGGCAAAGCATTAAACGCACTATAAATAGGATTAAACATAAAAGGCATAGAATAAATTATTGAAGCAATCAATAAAGCCTTAAAATTAAAAACAAGTTTAATATCAAATTTAGCTAAAAATTGCCCTAAATAATTATTAGGACTTAATAGCACCAATAAATAAAAGCCTAAAACGGTAGGGGGTAGCACAAGTGGCAATGAAATTATGCTTAATAGTATTTTTTTACCAAAAAACTCTTTTTGGCTTAGATAAAATGCAGGATATAAGCAAATAAAAAATAATATTATAGTAGTTACGAAAGATAACTTAAGTGATAAGAAAATTGGTGTTAATTCTTGCATAAAAACTCATTATTTTGGATTTTTTCTATAAAAAATTCTTCTTTATTAAGACATTTTTCAAAACTACCATTTTTTACAAAATATATTTTATCAGCAAGGGCATTTATTTCAAAACACGAATGAGATACAAAAATAATTGTTCTTTTGTAGTCTTGATTTATTTTTTTGATTAGTTTTATAAGTGCTATTTTGTTACTATCATCAAGTGCACTTAAAGGCTCGTCTAATAATATATATTTTGCATTTTTGCTTAAGGCACAAATTAATGCTAGTCTTTGTTTTTGTCCTCCGCTTAGAGTGCTGATTTTTTTAGTTTTGTGCTCTTCTAAATTAGCTAGCTTTAATAATTCATCGTAAAAATTACTTGTATTTTTATCTAATTTTTTACCAAAAATATATTTTAAATCATCTAAAAGAGTTTTAGTATTTGTAAAAACTAGATTTTCATATACATTAAAATTATCAAATAATGTGCAATCTTGAAATAAAAAAGCAATATCTTTTAGCAAAGGCTTATTAATAAGCCCAGCTATTAATTTTAAAATAGTGCTTTTACCACTTCCGCTATCACCAAACAATGCGATAATTTCTCCATCATCAAAGCTTAATCTAGCATTTATTTTAAAGTCTTTAAAATCGTGTTTTAAATCCAGCTCATTCATAGCCATATTTATTAAAAATTTCCTTTGCATCAGGGCTTAATATAAAATCATAAAACACTTTAGCATTTTTTTCTTTACTTGTAATTATCATACCTTGTAAAATTGGTTCGTATAATTTATCATCAATTTTTAATATGTTTTCATCACTAAAACCTAATTCTTTAATTTGCTCTACGCTAGACGCTGCTACAAAAGCATAATCACAAGCTTTTGTAGCTTGTAGTAATGTTGCTGAAATATTTGTAGCCGTTATTATGTTTGAACTATTTGGAATTTGATTTAATACTTCTTTAGCTGCTTTTCCATAAGGAGCTGTGTTTGGGTTTGCTATAGCTATACAAGATGCGGTTTTTAAATCATCTAAATTAGGCTTTTTTTTAGCTGAAAATAATATTAGCTTTCCTTTTGCATAAGTGATTGCTTGATTTTTAGTTAATTCTTCTAAATCTTTAGCAAATTCCATATTTGCAGATAAGAATACATCATAATTTGCTCCATTTTTAATTTGTGCGTTAAAGCTACCACTAGCACCTGTATTGACATTAAGTTTTATATCTGGGTGTAGTTTTTCAAATTTTTGCTTTAATTCGTTTAGTGGATAGCTTATGTTTGCAGCTGCTGCGATATTTAAAGTATTTGCTAATGCAAAAGAACTTAAACTTAAAAATAATAATGCTTTTTTCATACTTACTCCTTTAAAATATAAAAAATTATATATTAAAAAATCTTTAATAAAACTGAATTTAAAAGCTTATTATATAAAATAATATATAATAAATTAATTTTTTATTTTAATATTACAATTATTAAAAAATGCTAGTATTTTGCCTTTTAATTTATTTAAGGAGAAAATATGAAAAAAATATTTTTAAGTTTAGCAGCAATTAGTGCTTTAATAATTCAAACAGGTTGTAATGATAAAAAAGAAGAGCAAAAACCAGCTCAAGAGCTTAGTCAAAATGTAAAATCAAGCACTGAAGAAGTGGCTAAGAAAATAGATACAATTGTAGATAATGTGGCAACAAAGGTTGATGAACATATAAATACTGCCGCAAATCAAGTTGAACCTATGATAAATTCTGCAGTAGATAGCATTAGTGATACTACAAAAAGCGTTGCTAACAATTTAAAAGAAAGCACCAATGAAGTTGCAAATACGATAAAAGAAAGCACAGATAGTGCAGCTAAAGCAATTACTGATGGCATTGATAAGGTTAGTAGTAGTGTTGAAAATGTTTTAAAAACTGATGCGGCGACTTTATTTAAAAAATGTATTGCCTGTCATGGAAAAAATGCAGAAAAATTAGCTCCTGGGGCTGAAGTTGCAATAAATACTTTAAGCGAGAGCGAAATTTATGAAGCTTTAAGTGGATATAAGGCGGGAACCTTTGGTGGTAAATCTCAAAAAACTATGCAATTACAAGTAAAAAATCTAAATGATGAAGACTTTAAAGCTTTAGCTAAATACATTAAGACTTTATAAGATAGTTAAAAATTAGGAATTTCAAATTCCTAATTTTGTTTTTATGATTATTTTGTAGTTAATAATATTTTTAGAAGTTTTTTTGCACTTTCAACACCAGGTTGATCGTAAGTGCTAATGCCTATCATAAGCCCACAAGCACCAACTAATAACTCATAATAGTATATTAAATATCCGATATTATAAGCACTTTTGCCATCAAGCTCAATTAGACTTGTTTCTATTCCTTCAGCTTTTATCGCATCAAGACACGATTTGCTTTGAGCATAAAGTAGCTCATCTAAACTATGTCCTACGCTTTGATTTTCAAGATTTTCAAGTCCTTTTATGTGCTTTATTTTGGGGCTATTTGGATTTGGTTTTATACGGATAAATTCTACGAATTTATCTTTTGGCCCTTCAATTATGAGTTGTAAAAACGAATGCTGGTCTTTTGGTCCTATTAGACTAATTGGTGTAAGTCCTACGCGTTTATATTCTTTAAATTTCCCAAGACTTTCGGCTACAAGCTGAACGAACCATTCGTTAAAATGGCGCAATTCTTCACAATAAGTGAATAAAACATAATTTTTATTTATCATTTTTGTGCTTAGCGTGTAGGCTAGATTAAGTATATGTTCTTTTGTTTTTTGCTCGTTCATACAATCTTTAGCGCCTTTGATAAGCTCATCAACATTAGCCCCTGCTAAAAATAACGGCACAAGTCCAACATTACTAAGCACTGAAAATCTACCGCTAACGTTTTCTTCTATATCAAAATGTGTTATTTCATTTGTCTTTAAAAACTCATAAAATTTGGTATTTTGCATACAAATTCCTATTAAGTGATGCTTTAAATCATCTACATTTAAACCTAAAACATCAAGCAAAATCCTAAAATAACTTATACATTCAATTGTATTTCCAGATTTTGATACTAATATAAAAAGCGTTTTTTTAAGGTCAATTTTTTCTAATATTTCATTAAAAAGAGTGCTTGAAATATTGTCTAAATAATCAATATTTTTTATCCCCAAAAAACTCGTAATCGCCCTAGTGCCAACACTACTTCCACCCATTCCAATAACTATAAAATGACTTTTGTTAGCAAATTTTTCTTTTACTTTTTGAAGTTTTGAAATTCCTAAATCAAATTCTAAAGGCAAATCATAAAACCCAACTTCGCCACTTTGCCTTTCTTCATTCATTCTTTTTAGATAAAGGCTTATGTTTTCTTGCGAAGTTTTTTCAAAATACTCTTGATAGGTAATCATTTGTAATCTCTTTCATAAAAGTATTTAGTCGCCTCAAAAAAACCTTCTACACTACCACAATCAAATCTAAGACCACTAAATACTAATCCTATACATCTACCTTCTTTTGCTTGAGTATTAAGAGCATCAGTAATTTGAATTTCTCCACCACGACCAGGTTTGGTATTGTCTAAAATATCAAAAATATCAGGGGTTAGAATATATCTTCCAATAATTGCTAGATTTGTTTTTGCGTCTTTTGGGTCTGGTTTTTCAACCATATCTGTGATTTTGTAAATATTATCTTCTAATTTTACGCCTTCAATAATCCCATATTTTTTAGTATCTTTATTTGGAACTTCCATAAGTGCAACAATACTGCAACGATATTTTTCATATGCTTTTACCATTTGGCTCATTACACCACAAGCATCATTTACACACAAGTCATCTGCTAAAATTACCCCAAAAGGTTCATTACTAACCATATTTTTAGCACAATTTATCGCATCACCTAATCCATTCATTTTTCTTTGCCTAGTAAATGTGAAGTTACATACTTCCATTTGTCTACGAACATCATCAAGTAATTTTTCTTTTTCACTGCCTTTTATTGCGTCTTCAATCTCATAAGATATATCAAAATAATCTTCTAAAGCTCTTTTTGTTCTGCCTGTAATAATACCTATATTTGTAAGTCCTGCTTCAATAGCTTCTTCCATAGCATAGTGTATTAATGGCTTATCTAAAATAGGTAGCATTTCTTTAGGTAAAGTTTTTGTTGCAGGTAAAAATCTAGTTCCATAACCTGCTGCTGGAAATATGCAAGTTTTTATCATCTTTCTTCCTTTTTAAAATTGTTGATATTTTTTAAAACCTAGTTTTTTCTTTATTTTACGTCTTAAATATTTTTCTATTGTTTTTAAATAATTTGCTTTTTTATCAAATGATAGATTACGTTCTAATATAAAATCATTTATATAATCTATTTTTTTTTCAGCTAATAACTCATTGGTTGTTCTTAGTGGTATAAAGTTAAATTTATTAATTAAGGATAAATCATATTTAGAATTATGCAATTCATCCATAAAGTTTGTTATATTATTATTTTTATAAACTGTATTGCATATATTGCTATTTTCAATATAAATCATTTGTTCTTGATTGTTGTTTAATGCAAAATCCATACCAATAAAATATATATTTTTGTACCCTAGCGATTTTCCAAGCAACATTAATAAAACTCCAGAAGTTGGTCTTAAGTTATCAAATTCGTCAAATAAGCATACATCTTTTAGAATTTGCTTATCTAAAATATCTTTTAATATATATACAAAAGGCATTTTGCTTTTAAACTTGTTTAAACAAAAATTGGTATCCCAATTATTATTTATATAGTTTAAACATATGTTTTCGATTTTGTATTCATTTCTTTTAATAATTTCATGAATTGTTCTTATTTGGTGATGAATAACTATTGGATTAAACATTACTAATTTTATATTTTTTCCAATATAATATCTATCTTCGCAATAGAATTGATTACATCTAAAAACATCAAAATCATTGGGTAATGAATTTAAGTCTATGTTTTTGAGGCTAGGTCCATTTCCCGCTACAATTAAATTATCGCTGTCTCTTTTAAAATCAATCATAAATTAAATCCTTTTATAATCTATGATATATTATAATATCTAAAATAAAAATAAAAGGTTTAAAATGCAAATTTTAAATAGAATTATAGATACAAATCATCCAGCTCTAATTATTGCGGAAATTGGTATTAATCATGGTGGTAGTTTAGAAGTAGCTAAACAAATGGTAGATGCGGCTCATCGTGCAGGAATTGAAGTTGTAAAACATCAAACCCATATAGTAGAAGATGAGATGAGTAAAGAAGCTAAGAAGGTAATTCCAGGAAACTCAAACGATAGCATATATGATATTATGGCTAGATGTGCCTTAAATGAAGTTGATGAACTAGAGCTTAAAAAATATGTAGAAAGTAAAGGTATGATTTTTATATCAACCCCATTTAGCCGTGCAGCAGCTCTTAGATTAGAGAGTTTTGGAGTAAGTGCATATAAAATAGGTTCTGGCGAGATGAATAATTACCCACTTTTAAAATTAATTGCTAGCTTTCATAAACCGACAATTATATCAACAGGCATGAATGATATAGCTTCTATTAAAAAAGCTGTGAAGATTTTTAAAGATGAGAATACCCCTATTGCATTACTTCATACTACAAATCTTTATCCAACACCACCACAGTTAGTAAGGCTTGGGGCTATGCAAGAGATGATGAGAGAATTCCCTGATTTAGAAATTGGACTTAGCGATCATACTTTAAACAATAACTCATCAATTGCAGCTATTGCTTTAGGGGCAACAATAATTGAAAGACATTTTACCGATCATAAAAATAGAGTTGGAGAAGATATAGTTTGTTCTATGGATGAAAATGAAGCAAGAGAGCTTGTAAATGCTGCAAAAGAACTTCATCAAATGAAAGGTGGCAAAAAAGAAGCAGCTAAAGAAGAAAAAGTTACCATTGATTTTGCGTTTGCAACTTGCGTAAGTATAAAGCCTATTAAAAAAGGAGAAGTGTTTAGCGTAGATAATCTTTGGGTAAAACGCCCTGGAACAGGTGAGATACTAGCTGAGTATTATGAGAGTTTATTGGGTAAAAAAGCAAAATGTGATATAGAAAACGACACTCATATAACTTGGGATATGATAAATGAGTAAAAAAATACTTTTTGTAAGTGGAACTAGAGCTGATTGGGGAAAGATTAAACCACTTATAAAAGAGATTGATAAGTGCTATGACTTTTCTTATATGATTTATGCTTGCGGTATGCATTTACTAGAGCAATTTGGAAGCACTTATAAAGAGATTATTAAAGACGGATTTTCAAATTTATATTTAGCAAAAAAATATGAAACAAATAAAACTGATATTAATTTATCCCATTTTATAAGTGATTTTAGCGAGTTTGTAAGTTCGTATAAACCTGACATGATAGTAATTCACGGGGATAGACCAGAGGCGTTAGGTGGAGCTATTGTTGGGGCATTTAATAATATTTTAGTAGCACATATTGAAGGTGGAGAAAAAAGTGGCACTATAGATGATAGTATAAGACACTCAGTTACTAAACTATCTCATATACATTTTGTCGCAAATGATGAGGCTAAAGCTAGGCTCATTCAATTAGGAGAAGATGAAAATGCTATTTTTATAATAGGTTCGGCTGATATTGATGTAATGCTAAGCGATGATTTACCAACTTTAGAAGATGTTAAAAAATATTATGGTATAGATTTTAAAGATTATGCAATATTTTCATTTCATCCTGTTACAACTGAAGTTAATTCTATGCAATATCAAGTTGAGAATTTAATTCAACTATTAATTAATAGTAATAAAAACTATATTTGTATATATCCGAATAATGATTTGGGTAGTGATATTATTTTAAATGAATTAAAGAAGTTAAAAACTAATTCAAAATTTAAATTATTTCCATCAATTAAATTTGAAAAATTTTTAACACTTTTAAAATATGCTGAATTTATTATAGGAAATAGTTCAGCTGGTATTAGAGAAGCTAGAGTATATGGGACTTATTGTATAAATATAGGTTCAAGGCAAAATTCAAGAGTAAAAGAAAATATAAAATATATAAAAACATTTAAATCAGATGATATGCAATTACTTGATTTTATTAAAACACATAATTTTAATATAAAAAATAAAGATAATTCTTTTAGTAGTGGAAATTGTGCAGGTGAATTTCTTAAAATTTTAAATAATAAAAAGACTTGGAAAATTAATTTGCAAAAAAGGTTCAATGATTTATGAAGGTTTTAGCAATTATTCCGGCAAGAAGTGGTAGTAAAGGTGTAAAAGACAAAAACATTAGATTAGTAAATAAAATTCCTTTAATGGCATATACGATCAGTGCAGCTATTAAATCTGAAATTTTTGATGAAATAATGGTGTCTACTGATAGTATAGAATATGCGAGTATTGCTAAAAAATATGGTGCAAGTGTGCCGTTTTTGCGTAATGAGAAGACAAGTAGCGATACAGCTAAAACTTTAGATTGTGTTTTAGAGGTTTTAGATGAATATAGAAAAATAGGTAAAATATTTAATGTTTTAATAATTTTACAACCAACTTCACCGCTTAGAGATGCCGAAGATATCAGAGGTGCATATGAGACTTTTTTAAAACATAAAAAAAGTGTAGCTAGTGTATGTGAAGGTGATAATGTTGTTTTATTAAGAACTATTAGTGAAGGTATATTGGAAAAAATAGTAGAGCAAAATAGCACAATAAGACGTCAAGATTTTAAGAAAAACTATAAAATTAATGGAGCTATTTATATAAATTATATTAAAGACTTAGATGAGAATACAAGTTTTAATGATAACGAAATAGCTTTTATTATGGAAAAATCTCATTCACTTGATATAGATACTGAGTGGGATTTAAAAATTTTTGAGCATTTGTTGTAAAATATGTTTTGAGCAAATTTTTAGGTATATTCTAAAAGTATTTATATTTTTTAGTTTGTGTGTATTGTAAAACCGAAATAAATATAAGAAATGTAGTTTTTTCATTTTATTTTTATTATATTTTTTTGTGTTGCGTAGTATGTCTGTATATATTTTTACAAATGTTCTATAAAGTCTATAATCAATAAATTGATTATAATTATTTTTTATAAATTTTAAAAGAATTTTAATATCTTTTAGATTCTCATTCATTCTATAGTTTGAATTATCAATTGTTATGCTTGTTTCGTTTTTGTAGTATTTATAAAATGTCGCATTTGTAAAACTAATATATCTTAAATCACTTAATATTATCGCAACTGATAGTATTCCATCATCTAACATACATACTGATTTTATTTGTTGATTTAAAAGCATTGCCCTAGCTTGGAATAAAACGTTTTTTCTAAAAAATTTTGCACAAAGTTGCCAGCTATCTAAATTTGATTTATATGTTTTTGGTTTTAGGATTTGGTTTTTTATAATTTTAAACTTTTTATGATTGTTATATATTGTGCATAGACCACCTATAGCAATATCTATATTTTGAGACATAAGTTTAACCACTTCTTCGCAAGCATTTAATTCTAATTCATCATCAGGATCCAAGAATGTTACAATATCACCAGTAGAATATTTTATTCCCTCTAGTTTTGCGTAGAGTGTTTTTAAATTTGAATGATTTTGTATAATTTTTATTCTATTATCTTTTTTCTGTATGTTTTTTGCGATTTTAATGCTGTTATCCCCCCCCCCATCATCAATTACCAAAATTTCAATATTTTTATATGTTTGATTTAGGCAACTATTTAGTGCACGAAGTATATATTTTTCTTTATTGTATGTTGCCATAATTATTGATATTTTCATTTTTTCCTTACATTAACGTATATTTGCTACGAAAAGCTTTTCTATTTTGTTTTGAGTAAATAAACAACGTGATAAACCTAACAAAAATTTTAGGCAATTTAATGCTTGTCTTATATTCTATAAAGGTATCTAAAAACTCTTCATATGCAAGCGATCTTCTTGCATAAGTCCACCAAATTTGCCCCCCCCCATAAATTTGAGAGTGGTTTTGTATAAGACCACCTGTTTTTACATTTTGAAAAGGTTTTGTGCCTACATAATGTATTAAGCTTGGTTTGTTACCTATTTTTGATATATAATCCTTGTCAGGGTTTTGAAAGTAATCTATATTTAGACAATTCCATTTTAGGTCAAGTTGTTTTATAAGTGTTTTATTTTCTAGAGCTATTAGGTTAAGCATTATTTCATCGTTTATTGTTTTACATTCTTTGTATTTTTCATTTACATCTAACGCTAGTTTTGACAGGTTCATATTTCTACATTTATCTATATTAAAAATCATTACTCCAGCATTAAACCATGAATTTATTTGAAATGGTGTGATTTTTGATACTCTTTTCATATAACATGAATATTTGTTATCTACGCAAGCAGCAAATAAATAATTATCATCGCATTTTTTATATAACTTGCTTATATCATCTAGCACTACTGTATCAGCATCTAAATATATAATATGTTGAAAATTAGTAAATATATCACTTATAAATAATCTATAATAAGTGCTTAAACTAGAATCGCCACAGTACTCATTACAATCTTTAAGTTTTTCTTTTAAATTATTATCTAATGAAATAAATCTTATTGAAATATTTTCTTTCTCATAAAAAGCTTTTATAGTTCTTTTTTTGATTTCATTTCTACTATCATTTAAAATTAATATGTCGTATTGATTATCGTGATTTAGGTTATCTATAATGCTTTGTAATGATACAATCATTTGATTTAAAAATGTTTCGTTTATTGCAAAACAGATTCCTATTTTATGCTGAAATAAAGGTTTCATTAACAATCCTTTTAAATTGATATTAAAATTTTAAATTATAAATATTATTTATGTGTTATTCAAAAAGCAACAGTTGTTACTTACTAGCAATAATAACACGATTTGATTAAATAAAAGAAGCTTTAAAATTAGATATAAAAGAATAGTTTTTAAGAATTTGAAATATGCTTTCCAATTCTTTTTATATTATTTTAATGTTTTTAGATACTCAATTACAAATTCTTGGCATTTTGTAACTGTTTTTTCATCAAAACTTTATTTTCTAGGTTCCACATTTGATATTATTCTAATCCCTATAAAATGTATATCAAAAGCCTTTGTTACCTGAGCGACTGTTACACTTTTCATTTATTCAGTACTTGAGCCATAAGTTTATATAACCCATTCAATCATTTTTTGTTTCTTTTTATATGCATCCGCTGTTGCAATCACACTTTTAATTGTCTTATAATTAGTAGTTTTTGCAAATTCATAAGCTTGTTCTAACAAATTTTCATCACTTGTAAAATAACTTGCTTCTACTTACTTTGCTGTATTGTCTTGTCAAGGCTCTTTATCATAAGTAATAGATTTTTGTGTTGTTGCTGGAACTAATAGGGTAATAGAGATTTCATAGGGATTTTTCCACAAGGATTATAGTATGAACCAACTTTATATATTTTACTAGCTAATACAATATCTCCTACTTTTAAACCTAAATCATGAGCTCCTGCTGTTCCTTGATTTATTATGATAGTAGGTTTATATTTTAATATTCCTATACTAGTTGTAGCTGCAGCATTAGTCATACCAACTAATGTTCTTGATATAACAACATCTTTTCCGTTGATTGTTCCTGAGTAGAATAGATAAGAACCAATTCTTTCTTCTTACTTATTTTCTAAAACATTGATTAAAACATCAGTCTCTTCTGGAAGAGCACCTTGAATAAGAACTTTCGCAAATATAATTTGCGTTAAACAAATTATGAAAAATAATTTTTCATAGCTTCTCCTTGTGTGAAATTTTAAACTTAAGCTCTTAGGCTTAAAAAATCACACAAAGAAAACGAATTGCGAGTATATATTAATAAACTTAAAGTATTCTAAAGAAAAGGTAAAAATATGAAAAATATAAAATCAGCAATTTATACAAACGAACTAAATATAATAAATATTGAAGCAATGATGTCAAAGGGCTTACCTGCTTTTAATATAGTAGGATTAGCAAGCACTAGTATCAAAGAAAGCGTAGATAGGATAAAATCAGCTTTTGCTAATCTTGATGATTTTACAATGCCTTGCAAAAAAATCGTAATAAATCTAAGCCCATCAGATATTCCTAAAAATGGTAGTTATTTTGATTTAGCAATTGCACTTTTAGTATATTTTTATGAAAAAGATTTAGATAATGATTATTATGTATTCGGAGAGCTTGGGTTAAATGGGGATATTAAAAGCACTTCGGGGCTTTTTTCTATTTTATTGTTTTTAGCTAGATTTAAGCCAAATTCTAAGGTCTTAGTGCCTAAAGACTTAGCAAATGAAGTTAGTTTGATTTATAATTTGCAGTGTTATGCTGTCGGGAATTTACTTGAAGCTTTTGAGTTTTTTACTAGCGAAGATAAAGAAAAATTCAGAATAAACTATAATGAAAATATTTTTAATTCTTTAATCAAAATCAATAATAAAAGCTATATAAAAAATACAAATTACCCACTAGATTTTATAGACATTAGGGGGCAAGAACAAGCAAAATTAGCTTGTAAAATAGCAGCTTTAGGAATGCACAATATTATGCTAGAAGGCTCACCTGGAAGCGGTAAGAGTATGTGTGCTAAAAGGCTAGTTTATATAATGCCACCACTTAGCGTTGATGAGATTTTAGAAAATAATGCTTATAGGAGTTTAAATGGTGAGAAGCTTGATTTTTCATCTATTAGAAGTTTTAGAAGTCCGCATAGAAGCTCAACTATTAGCTCAATTTTAGGTGGTGGGACTAAAAATGCTAGGATAGGCGAAATTGCTTTGGCAAATAATGGGGTTTTGTTTTTTGATGAATTTACTTATTTTAATAAGCAAATTATAGAAAGCCTAAGAGAGCCTTTAGAAGATAATCTAATCAATATTTCAAGGGTTAATTCAAAAATATCTTATAAAACTAAATTCTTATTCATATCAGCCTTAAATCCTTGCCCTTGTGGAAATCTCTTTAAAAAAGAGCAAAATTGCAAATGCCTTGAGCGTGATATTATAAGGTATAAAAGTAAGATTTCAGAGCCGATTTATGATAGGATTGATTTATATGTGGCGGTTGATGAGGTTGATATGAACGCAAAAGCAAGTGTTAGTAGCAAGGATTTAGCTGATGAGATTTTAAAGGCTTTTATCTTTCAAAAAGAGATAAGAAAGCAAGATGAGTTTAATGGTAAATTAAGCGATGAAGATATTAAAAAATACTGCATTTTAGAAGATAGTGCAAGAGATATTTTTAACAAAGCTATTAATAATTATCATTTAAGTGCTAGGGCTGCTAATAAGGTTTTAAAGGTTGCTAGGTCTTTGGCTGATTTTGAAGAGAGATTAAAAATAAACGAAAAAGATATAAAAATAGCTTTATCTTTTAGATATAGAGCAAAACATTAGATTTTGATTTTAAATTCTTTAGTTTTAAAGAATTTAAAATTAGTAGTTAAAGTTAAATCAATAATATAACAATTGATTATCAAATACAATACTTTTCATACCTTTTAAAGCAGAGAATAAATAATTTTTCTTTTTGTTATATAACTTATATTTTTCTAAATCAAGATTTTCTTTAGATATAACTTCATTAAAATCTCTTTCAAGTTCTTGAATTAATTTTTAGCTTTTTGTATTGCTGATACTAAGTTTTGATAAGAGTAATTTGTTTCATCTTTTTTTATTAATTCATAATAAGCGTCCAAAAGATATAACAAGCTTTGAAATTATTTATGATTTCGTGCTTTTTGGCAAATTTTTGTCCCATATTTTTAGTATTTTTAGCCTCTTATTTTGCTTAAAAAATTTTTGTGATTATAAAATAATAAATAATTAAATTCCTTAAAAATTGGTTTTAATAATTTTATTTTTAAGCTTTTATTAAGAGTGGGGGGGGGTATTATTATATTTTTAAAATTATTTTAGGAGATATTATGAAAAAATTAGTTTTTTCGTTAATTTGTGTAAATGCTTTTGCAAGCAATTTTGTTGGTTTGGATATTTATGGAACTAGTTTGGTTGAAGAAAATGGAGTTAGTTTAGAAGATAATTTTGTTGGTAGAGCTGATTTGTATGCAAATAGATTTTACACAAATGAAGAAAATCATTTTGTATATGATATTAGATTTACTCATGCTGAAATTAATAGTGATTTTGTAAATTCATATAATGTTAAAGGTAAAATCAAAGATAGCTTTAATAGTTTTTCAGCACTTGGTGGTTATGGAATTTTAGTTGGTAATGATATGTCTTTATCGTTGTTAGGCGGTCTAGGTTATGCTAGTAGAAGTTTTGAAACTAAGTTTTATAATATTGATACAAATGATATTAATGTTAGTGCAAATTCAATGTTTTTAAAGACTGGTGTTGCTGCTAGAAAGCAATTTGAGAATAATTTTACAATGAGTGGCGGTGTGTATCTTAAATATTATTTTGACACTATAAAAGAAAAAGATTTGAATGCAGAATTTGATATATCTTTAGGCTATACATTTGCGAATAATATTTATGCAGGAGTAAGATTTGGTTATGTTAATGATATTAGCAAAGGCGGTAGCATAGGACTTGCATTAAGCTATAAATTTTAAAATTTACTCAAGCCTTTAAAGGTTTGAGTAAAAATATTTTAATAATCAATTAGCTCTACATAAACTTGCTCTTTATCATCTGTGTAATAAGTTTTATATTTTATTGTAGTTTCGTTTTCTCCACCATTCACAACTATGCCTTTTATCTTGCCATTTGTTATTTTACTGCTTAATTCATTTGGCATAGTTGGATAAACAAATTTCAAATTAGCATTACAATATCTTGCTCTATCATCTTCGTTTTTTAGTGTTACAAAGCTAGAAAAATCCATCTTAACATTACTGCTTACATATTTTATTATTTGATTTAATAAATCAATTACGGGTTTATAAGCATTTGCTGTGTAGCTTTCAGCAAAATTACCATTATATGAATAATCATAATCTTTAAACTCTCGCGCTTTAATTATCGTATTTTCTACTTCATCTTGAAATGCTTTAATAACGCCATATTTAAATATTACTTCAGGAGCATTTTCTCTTATAAGCTCTTCTAGGGCTTCAAGTGCTACTTCATCATTGCATTTTGGTGTATTATCAAAAAAAGAAAAATTAAAAGCACTTAAATATGTGCTTAAAAATAAACTAATTATTATTTTTTTCATTGTTACTCCTATTATCTTCAAATATTTTTGCAATAGCTTGAGAGATATTTTCATTATTTGGGTTATTGTCTAATATAAATAATTTTAAAAACTCAACGCCAAAATGCGATGGGAAAATAAAATAACAATCATTGTGAAAATTATCCTTAGGAAAATAATTTGTCCTTATCCCTATTGATAATTCACCCTTATTTGTCTGTGCTTCACCGACTACTACTTCAAAATATTTATCTTTATAAATTAGTTTGAAAGGATAGTTTTTACTATCAATAAAAGGCTTTTTAATTTGCATTTCTTGCCTTTACTAAGTCTATGATATTATTAACCTTTTCTAGGTTTTTATTTCTTAAAAATACACCTATGCTAAATAAATCTATAAACCAAAATGCACAAACTAATAAATAAAATATAAAAGTAATTTGTGGATCAAATCTAATTAAAAGCGTTGCAATATAACTTATTTGATAAATTATAAGAATTAATAATTTTATAATACCTATTTTAAAATGCCCTACCTTAAATCTTGAAACGCCAAATGCCCCTAATAAGAAATTATGCAACCAAAAACATACATTAGGACTATCAAGCTTGTCTTTTTCAAGCATTTTAGCAACTTCGTCAAGTTCGGTTTCGCTTAAATTTTCTAGTTTTTTTAATAATTCTTCATTACTCATAATTGGTTTTGAGTAATTTTGATTTGCTGTAAGAGCTTTTTTAAATCCACCTATTTTCTTAGGCAACTTGTCTTGAATTTGAGAGAATAAAATCGTCGCATTCATTTTTAATCCTTTTAAAATAAAATAAAAACGAGATAATACCCCCCCCCATTCTTAATTTATGCTTAAATATATAACAAGTTTTAAATATATGAATTTTAAATTTATATTTTTTAAGTAAAAATTAAGAATGGGGGGGGGTATAATAAAGTATTTTATGAAAGGAGATATTATGAATAATGCTAATGCAAACCATAAAGCAAATCAAGCTAATGCTAATAAAGGCACTTCAGGTCAAAACCCAGCTCACGCAAAAGTTCATGGAAATCGTGGTGCTCAATTAAATCCAAATAATAAAAAATAATTTTGGATTTACTAGCCTAAAAAGGCTAGTGTATAAAATGTAATTTATTTTGAAGATAGAATGCTTATATAAATTTTACTTTTTCGTTAAATGAAAATCTCATTTTTTTATGTTTTGGTTGTCCGTTTGCTCTATAACCAAAAGTTAAAACCAAAGCGCAAAACTCATCTTTTGGTAAAAATTCTTCATTAATCGGTGCTTCGTCGTATCCTCCGATAATGCAAGAATCAACGCCTAAAGTATGAGCGCAATTTACCATATTTGTCGCTGCTATATAGCATTGTAAAGCTCCATATTCGTGAGCGTTTCTAGTTTCTAAACGCTTTAGATAAGGCGAATATAATTCATAAACTTTATCAAAATCTTCTCTTCTTTTAAGCGCATTTTGAACTACGCTACCCTTTGGGTCAAAATTATTTTTTGCAGCTACAATTACAGCAAAAGCACAAGTTTCAAATTGTCTTTTAGAATTACAAAATTGTTTTAATTTTTCAATGTTTTCAGGATTTTGTAAAACATAAAAAGTCCAAGGCTCAAGCCCTAATGAGCTAGGGCTTAAAACTCCAGCTTCTAAAATAGTATTGATTTTTGCTTGAGAAACTTTTTCGTTATTAAATTCTTTACAAGCAAAACGAGTTTTTAATAAGTGCAAATAATTCATTCTTCGTCCTTTCTAGCTTTTTTTTGAGCTAATATATTTTCTTTATTATCTTCTATTAATAATCTATTTCTTTCTATTAGCTTCATTGCTTCGTTTAATTTATCATCAATTACTGATATTTTTTGTTTTAATAGATTTATTCTTGCATTGAAATATTGCGTAATTAAAAATGCTATCAGTAAAAATACGATTAGTATAACTAGTAAATACAAGCTTCCCATTTTAATCCTTTATATCAATATAAAATATTGTTTTATTTTCTATATTTTCTATATTTATTACAGAAAAATTAGTATAAATCATATTAGATAATTCTTTAATATTAGTAATATTATTTTGTGCTAATAGCCTTAAAACCCTGCCACGATAGACTTTTGAGCTATGAGATAATTGCTTATTATTTTTCATAAAAATAAAAGTTGCGTGTGGAATTTGAATTTGATAATAGTCTTTATAAATATCAGCTCTAAGGTCAATTGCAAATTCTTTTATTATTTCATTTAGATTATTTGTTGTATCTTTTAAATATTCTTTAGCTTGGTTGATTTTGTTTAATTTCACCCCTTGTTTGAGTTTATAAAATGGTATCTCATCATTTGCAAGAATAGGTCCAAAAAGGTTGGAAAATATAATTACATTATCATCAATATATGTTTTTTCTTCATTACTTAAGCTATTGTAATCTAATTCTTTATAGCTAACTCCTTGGTATAAAATTATTGCTTTATATAATTTATTAGAGAAATTATTTAATATATTTTGGGTATTTTTAACACCAAAAATTAATTCTAAATTATCAAAATGATTTATATATTCCTTTATATATGATTTTCTAAATTGAGATTTTATTGAGAGATTGTCTAAATTTAAATTAGTAAAAAATATCTTTAATTCATCTATATTATAAGCATTTAAGCTATTTATTTTTTCTTCACTTGGTGAAAACAAAATTTTCATATTGCTCCTTTTTTTAAAAAAATTATAACTTACTCTTGACAAATGAAAAATTTTTACATATAATGCCGTCTTTCATTTTTGATTTATGCTGGTTTAGCTCAGTTGGTAGAGCAGCTGCCTTGTAAGCAGCAGGTCGGGGGTTCAAGTCCCTTAACCAGCTCCATTTTATTTTTAGCAGTGTTTGACCAGAACAAAAAAGGCTTTATTTTTATAAATAAAGGTGAGTTACTCAAGTGGCCAACGAGGGCAGACTGTAAATCTGCTGGCTTTGCCTTCCGTGGTTCGAATCCACGACTCACCACCATTATAGATGCGGGAATAGCTCAGTTGGCTAGAGCATCAGCCTTCCAAGCTGAGGGTCGCGAGTTCGAGTCTCGTTTCCCGCTCCAACTTTTTTGCAAGAACTGGGAGCTGTAATTTTTATCGCTTCACAAGTTTTTCCAAAAATAGTTTAAGTTTTAGTGTATTTGTTGTCTAAAGTTGTAATTTTTCTGAGCGCTCGTATGGCTCAGAGGTAGAGCACTCCCTTGGTAAGGGAGAGGTCGTGGGTTCAAGTCCCACTATGAGCTCCATTTATTCAAAAAGGTAATAATTTTAGACTAGTAATTAATTTTATTAATACGGAGGAAGTATTATGGCAAAGGAAAAATTCTCACGTAATAAACCACACGTGAATATCGGAACAATTGGTCACGTTGACCACGGTAAAACTACTTTAACTGCTGCTATTTCAGCTGTTTTATCAAGAAAAGGTCTTGCAGAGCTTAAAGATTATGATAATATTGATAATGCTCCAGAAGAAAAAGAAAGAGGTATTACAATTGCTACTTCTCATATTGAGTATGAGACTGAAAATCGTCACTACGCTCACGTAGACTGCCCAGGCCACGCAGACTATGTTAAAAACATGATTACAGGTGCTGCACAAATGGATGGCGCTATTCTTGTTGTTTCAGCAGCAGACGGCCCAATGCCACAAACTAGAGAGCACATTCTATTATCACGCCAAGTTGGTGTTCCATATATCGTAGTATTTATGAACAAAGCTGATATGGTTGATGATGCTGAATTATTAGAGCTAGTTGAAATGGAAATTAGAGAATTATTAAGTTCATATGATTTCCCAGGCGATGACACTCCAATCGTATCTGGTTCAGCTTTACAGGCTTTAGAAGAAGCAAAAGCTGGTAAAGATGGCGAATGGTCAGCTAAAATTTTAGAGTTAATGGCTCAAGTAGATAGCTATATCCCAACTCCAGTTCGTGATACTGACAAAGATTTCTTAATGCCAATTGAAGACGTATTCTCAATTTCAGGTCGTGGTACAGTTGTAACAGGACGTATTGAAAAAGGTATCGTTAAAGTTGGAGATACTATTGAAATCGTTGGTATTAGAGATACTCAAACAACAACAGTTACTGGTGTTGAAATGTTTAGAAAAGAAATGGAGCAAGGTGAAGCTGGTGATAACGTAGGTGTATTACTACGCGGAACAAAAAAAGAAGATGTTATTCGTGGTATGGTTCTTGCTAAACCAAAAACTATTACTCCACATACAGACTTTGAAGCTGAAGTTTATATCTTAACTAAAGAAGAAGGTGGTAGACATACTCCATTCTTTAATAACTATAGACCACAGTTCTATGTAAGAACAACTGACGTTACAGGTTCTATTCAGTTAGCAGAAGGCACAGAAATGGTTATGCCTGGTGATAACGTAAGAATTACTGTATCATTAATTCAACCAGTTGCACTTGAAGAAGGTACTCGTTTTGCTATCCGTGAAGGTGGTAGAACAGTTGGTTCAGGTGTTGTATCAAAAATTATTAAGTAATTTAAATGAGTAGGTTTTTATACCTACTCTAAAAACTAAAAGGAAATGTTATGAGAATTAAAATTGGTTTAAAATGCGAAGAAACAGGCGATATTAATTATAGTACGTTTAAAAATTCAAAGAATACTACTGAAAAGTTAGAACTTAAAAAGTATTGCCCAAGATTAAGAAAACATACAGTTCATAAAGAAGTTAAGTTAAAAAGCTAATTTTAGGGCAATAGCTCCAACGGTAGAGCGCCGGATTCCAAATCCGATGGTTGGGGGTTCGAATCCCTCTTGCCCTGCCAATTAAAGGTTTTAAAATGGAAAAATTAATAAATTATTTTAAGTTATCAAAAGCTGAGTTAGCAAAAGTATTTTTTCCAACTAAAGGACAAGTAAAAAATGCTTTTATTACGGTAGTTGTTGTAGTTACCGTTATTTCTTTATTTTTAGCTTTTGTTGATTTTATTATGTCTTTTTCATTAAAGAGTATTTTATAAGGGCGCGAGATGAATTTTAAATGGTATGCAATTCAGACTTACGCAGGTAGCGAAATGGCTGTAAAAAGAGCTATTGAGAAATTATGTTATGAAAATGGAATTTCTGATAGATTAAAAGAAGTTTTAGTTCCTACAGAAGATGTTATTGAAACAGGTAAGAATGGAAAACAGAAAATTACAGCAAAATGTTTATATTCTAGCTATGTTTTTGCAAACATTGATTTAGATATAGAGTTATGGCATAAAATTCAAAAATTGCCTAAAGTTGGAAGATTTATTGGAGAATCTAAAAAACCTACTCCTTTAAGTGAGAAGGATGTTAATTTGATTTTAGAAAAAGCTAATAATAAAAAAGCTCCAAGACCTAAAATTTTCTTTGAAAATGGAGAAAGCGTTAGGATTACTGAAGGCTCATTTGCGAATTTTACAGGTATTGTAGAAGAATACGATATGGTTAGGGGTACTTTAAAACTTAATGTTTCAATTTTTGGAAGAAGTACGCCAGTTGAAATACTATATTCACAAGTAGAAAAAATTATTTAATAAATTAAGGAGTCATTATGGCTAAAAAAGTTGTTGGGGAAATTAAATTACAAATAGCTGCAACAAAGGCAAATCCATCACCACCAGTAGGACCTGCTTTAGGACAACAAGGTGTTAATATTATGGAATTTTGTAAGGCTTTCAATGAGCGTACAAAAGATATGGCGGGATATAATATTCCAGTAGTTATAACAGTATATGCTGATAAAAGTTTTACATTTATAACAAAACAACCACCTGCTACAGATTTAATTAAAAAAGCTGCAGGTATTTCAAAAGGAACTGATAATCCTTTAAAAAATAAAGTAGGTAAGCTAACTAAAGCTCAAATACTTGAAATTGTTGATAGAAAAATTGCTGACTTAAATACAAAAGATCGTGAGCAAGCTGCTAAGATTATTGCAGGTTCTGCTAGATCAATGGGTGTTGAAGTAGTAGATTAATAAGAACCTAACCGCCGGGTTAAGGCGGAAGCACTTTAAAAAATGCGGAGAAAAATATGGCAAAAAAAGCAAAAAGAATTCAAGAATTATTAAAAAAAGTTGATTTAACAAAAGAATATTCACTAAATGATGGTATTAAAGTTATTAAAACTTTATCATCAGCTAAATTTGATGAAACCGTTGAAATAGCAATGAAATTAAATGTTGATCCAAGACATGCTGATCAAATGGTAAGAGGTTCAGTAGTATTACCAGAAGGAACTGGCAAAAAGGTTCGTGTAGCTGTAATTGCAAAAGATATTAAAGCTGATGAAGCGAAAGCAGCAGGAGCTGATATTGTTGGTGATGATGATTTAGTAGAAGAAATTCAAAAAGGTAATATTAATTTTGATGTATTAATAGCAACTCCAAATTTAATGGGGCTAGTTGGTAAAGTTGGCCGTATTTTAGGACCTAAAGGTTTAATGCCAAATCCTAAAACAGGAACAGTTACTATGGATGTAGCTCAAGCTGTTAAAAATGCTAAATCAGGACAAGTTAATTTCCGTGTAGATAAACAAGGAAATATTCATGCTGGTTTAGGTAAAGTTAGTTTTTCTGAAGAAAAATTATTAAATAACGTTAGTGCTTTTGTAAAAGCAATTAATAAACACAAACCTGCAACTGCAAAAGGTAGATATATTAAGAGTGCAACTCTATCTTTAACAATGAGTCCAGGTTTAAAACTTGAAACTCAAGAATTATTAGATTTAAAATAATTTTTTCTATGAATAGCTATTTTTTAAACTTTTTATGTTAAAAATATAGCTATTCTTTTTCAAATTTTTATTTTAGTTTTTTTTGCGTAAAGAATTTAAATAAAAATTTGATTTGTGACAGCCGAGGTTTATTACTTAATTGACTTTTGTCTCTCTGCTTAAATCATAAATCGGAAAGGAGAAACGATGACAAGAAACCAAAAAGAAGAACTAATAGCTAGACTTTCTGATGAATTTACAACAAACAATGCTGTTGTTGTTTGTAATTATAAAGGTATTATTACTAAGCAATTAGAAGTATTACGTGATTCTGCAAGAGTTGCTAATGTTAAAGTAGAAGTTATTAAAAATACTTTAGCTAGTATTGCTTTAGAAAAATCAGGCAAAAATGGTTTAACACTTAAAGATACAAATATTTATCTTTGGGGAGAAGACGCGTTAGCAGTTACAAAAGTAGCAGCTAAATTTGCTGAAAAAAATAATGCGTTTGAAGTTAAGTTTGGTCACATAGATGGTGAAGTTGCAGATGCTAATAAAATTACTGCATTATCTAAAATGCCATCTCGTGAAGAGTTACTTGCTATGTTATTGCAAGTTTGGAATGCGCCGATTCAAAATTTCACAATCGGTTTAAATGCACTTAAAGAAAAAAAAGAACAAGAATAATTTTATAAAGGATAAAAAATGGCAATTACAAAACAAGATGTATTAGAATATATCTCAAATCTAAGTGTTTTAGAACTATCTGAATTAGTTAAAGAATTTGAAGAAAAATTTGGTGTTAGTGCAGCTCCTGTAATGGTTGCTGGTGCTGTAGGTGGTGCTGCAGCTGCTGCTGAAGAAGAAAAAACAGAATTTAACGTTGTGTTAGTAGATTCAGGTGCTAACAAAATTAATGTTATTAAAGTAGTACGTGCATTAACAGGATTAGGCTTAAAAGAAGCTAAAGATGCTGTTGAAGGTACTCCATCAACATTAAAAGAAGGTGTTAGCAAAGCAGATGCTGAAGAAGCTAAAAAACAACTTGAAGAAGCTGGCGCTAAGGTTGAACTTAAATAATTTATTTAGCCCTATTTTTAGGGCTATTTTTGTATTGTGTTGTTTTTGCAACAAAACTATTCTTTCAAAACTTACCAAGAGGTACATATATGTTAAATAGCTTACATTCAGGAAACAGATTAAGGGTGGATTTTTCAAACGTTCCACAGCAAATTGAGATTCCAAATCTATTACAATTACAGCAAAAAAGCTTTGATTATTTTTTAAATATTGGTAATGAAGACAGGGAAAGTGGTATAGAAAAAGTTTTTAAATCTTTTTTTCCTGTTAGTGATTCTCAAAATAGATTAAGTTTAGATTACGTATCTTGTGAATTTGTAAAGCCTAAATACACAGTAAGAGAGTGTATGGAAAGAGGTCTTACGTATGCAGCTAACTTGCGTGCAAAAATTCGCTTGACGTTATATGATAGAGATGAAAAAACTGGTGAAAAAATTGGAATTAAAGATATAAAAGAACAAGATATTACTATTCGTGATATACCTTTAATGACAGATAGAGTTTCTTTCGTTATCAATGGGGTTGAAAGAGTAGTTGTAAATCAGCTTCATAGAAGTCCAGGTGTTATTTTTAAAGAAAGCGAAGAAGGTAATAAATTACTTTATTCTAGCCAAATTATACCTGATAGAGGAGCTTGGATTTATTTTGAATTTGATTCAAAAAATATTTTATATGCAAGAATTAATAAAAGAAGAAAATTCCAAGCAACACTTTTATTAAGAGTATTAGGATATAGCAAAGAAGATATTATTCAATTATTTTATCCAATTCAAACAATAACACTAAAAAAACATAAATTCTATACAAAATTTGATATTAATGCTATAGGCGATAGAGTTGAATTTGATTTGATTAATGAAAAAGGTGAAGTTGTTCACGAAGCAGGTAAGAAATTAACTAAAAGAAAAATTAAAGAGCTTGAAGAATCAGGTTTAAAATTAATAGAATATCCTGTTGATATTTTAGCTAATCGTCAATTAGCAGAGCCTGTATATGATAAAAATACTGGGGAATTATTATTTGATACTCTTACAATGCTTGATGAAGATAAGCTAATTGCTTTAGTTCATAATGGTAGTGATTTTAAAATAGCTAATGATGTTGGTTCAGGAATTGATGATTCAATGTTAAAAACTCTTCAAAATGATTTAGATATGTTTAAATCATTTAAGCGTTCAGAAAATTATGAAAATGAAGAAGAATTTGCAATAGCTAAAATATTTAGAGTATTAAGACCAGGTGATCCTGTTGTTTTAGAAGCAGCAAAAACTTATATTTTAGATATGTTATTTAACCCTGAAAGATACGATATAACAAGAGTTGGTCGTATGAAAATGAACCATAAATTAGGACTTGATGTTCCTGAATATGTAACCGTTTTAACTAGAGAAGATATAGTAAAAACTATTCAATATCTTTACAGAATTAAATCAGGTCGTGGATATTTAGATGATAGAGACCATTTAGGAAATAGAAGAATTAGAGCTATTGGTGAGTTATTAACTAATGAATTACACATAGGTTTTGCGAAAATTCAAAAAGGCATTAAAGATAAATTAAGCTCAATTACTACTCCTATTGAAGAATTAATGCCAAGTGATTTAGTGAATTCAAAAATGATTACTTCTACACTACTTGATTTCTTTACGGGTGGTCAATTATCACAATTTATGGATCAAACAAATCCACTTAGTGAAGTTACACATAAAAGAAGATTATCGGCTTTAGGTGAGGGTGGTTTAGTAAAAGAAAGAGCAAGTTTTGAAGCTCGTGATGTTCACACAACTCATTATGGAAGAATTTGTCCTGTTGAAACTCCAGAAGGTCAAAATATCGGTCTTATTAACTCACTTTCAACTTATGCAAAAGTTAATGATTTAGGTTTTGTTGAAGCTCCTTATAGAAAAGTTGTAGATGGTAAAATAAGCGATGAAATCGTGTATTTAACAGCTACTCAAGAAGAAGGAATTTGTATTGCACCAGCTTCTACGAAAGTAGATGAAAATGGAAATATTGTTGATGATTTAATTGAAGCTAGAATAGATGGAGAAACGATACTAGCAAAACGCGAAGATGTAGGACTTATTGACCTTACTTCAGGGGCTATCGTTGGGCTTGCAGCTTCGTTAATTCCTTTCCTAGAACACAATGACGCAAACCGTGCGCTAATGGGTTCAAACATGCAGCGTCAAGCAGTTCCATTGCTTACTGCTACTGCTCCAATAGTTGGAACAGGTATGGAAAGAGTAGTAGCAAGAGATGCGTGGGAAGCAATCAAAGCTAAGCGTTCAGGTAAAGTAGAAAAAGTTGATAGCAATAATATATTTATATTAGGCGAAGATGATAATGGTTTATATATAGACCATTACAAACTAGAAAAGAACTTAAGAACAAACCAAAATACAACATTTTCTCAAAAACCAATTGTAAGAAAAGGCGATATAGTAAAAGTAGGACAAGTAATTGCAGATGGTCCTTCTATGGATCAAGGAGAGCTTGCTATTGGTAAAAATGCTTTAATTGCATTTATGCCTTGGAATGGTTACAACTACGAAGATGCTATTGTAATGAGCGAAAAAATGATTCGTGAAGACGCATTTACTAGTGTTCATGTTTATGAAAAAGAAATAGAAGCTCGTGAATTAAAAGATGGCGTTGAAGAAATTACTCGTGATATTCCGAATGTAAAAGATGAAGATATAGCACATTTAGATGAAAGCGGTATTGTAAGAATCGGAACGCATGTAAAACCTGGTATGATTTTAGTAGGTAAAGTTTCTCCTAAAGGTGAAGTAAAACCAACTCCTGAAGAGAGATTATTAAGAGCGATTTTCGGAGAAAAAGCAGGTCATGTAGTTAATAAATCTTTATACGCAGGTGCTAGTGTTGAAGGCGTTGTAATTGATGTAAAAGTATTTACAAAAAAAGGTCATGAAAAAGATGCTCGTGCAAAAGCAGCTCAAGACGCTGAACGCTTAGTATTAGAAAAAGACTATCATGATAGATTATTAATGATGGATAGAGAAGAAAATCTAAAGATTGCTAAATTATTAAAAGAAACTCCTTTAGAAAAAGCTGAAACTATAGGCGGAACATCTTATAAAAAAGGTGAAATCGTAAAAGAAGATGATTTATCTAATTTAAATCGTTTTGCTATTGGAAGTATTATTAAAGCTTATCCTAAAGATGTGCAAGCTTATTATGAGAATTTAAAAAATCATTTCCAAAATGAGAAAAAAGCTCTAAAACAAGAGCATGATGAAAAATTAGAAATATTAGAAAAAGATGATATTTTACAAAATGGTATAGTAAAACTTGTAAAAGTTTATATAGCAACTAAGCGTAAGTTAAAAGTTGGGGATAAAATGGCAGGTCGTCACGGAAATAAAGGTATAGTTTCTTGCATAGTTCCTGAAGTTGATATGCCTTATTTACCTGATGGAAGACCTGTTGATATTGTTTTAAATCCACTAGGTGTTCCAAGCCGTATGAATATAGGTCAAATTCTAGAAAGCCATTTAGGTTTAGTAGGACTTAGACTAGGAGAACAAATTCAAGAAATATTTGATGCAAAAAGAGCTGATTTTATTAAAGAATTACGCCAAAAAATGATTGATATTTGCGATATTTCAAGATTAATGGACGCTAAAGTTTATCTTAAAGATATGAGTGATGATGAGTTTATTCGCCACGCAAGAGATTGGAGTAAGGGCGTTAAATTTGGAGCTCCTGTTTTTGAAGGTGTAACTGCAGAAGAATTTAAAAAACTATTTGCAATGGCTAGAATAGATATGGATGGCAAAAGTGAGCTATACGATGGTCGCACAGGCGAAAAGATGAAAGAGCGTGTAAATGTGGGCGTTATGTATATGCTTAAACTTCACCACTTAGTAGATGAGAAAGTTCACGCAAGAAGTACAGGTCCATATAGTCTTGTTACACAACAACCTGTTGGTGGTAAAGCATTATTCGGAGGTCAAAGATTTGGAGAGATGGAGGTTTGGGCATTAGAAGCTTATGGTGCAGCACATACCTTAAGAGAAATGCTAACTATTAAATCTGATGATATTGATGGAAGATTTGCAGCGTATAAAGCACTTGCAAAAGGCGAAAATGTAACTTCAGCAGGAATTCCTGAGACATTTTTTGTTCTTACAAACGAGCTAAAATCTTTAGCTTTAGATGTTGAGATTTATAAAGAGGATAATGATGATGAATAAGAAATATAAAAAAATCCAACTTAACGAAGAAGAAAAACCAAGTCAATTTGATGCCATAGGGTTTAAAATAGCTAGCCCTGAGGCTATTCGTTCATGGTCATTTGGTGAAGTAAAAAAACCAGAAACTATAAACTATCGCACACTTAAGCCTGAAAGAGACGGCTTATTTTGTGCTAAGATTTTTGGGCCAATTAGAGATTATGAGTGCCTTTGCGGAAAATATAAAAAAATGCGTTTTAAAGGCGTTAAATGTGAAAAATGTGGAGTTGAAGTAACTACAAGTAAAGTTCGCCGCACTAGAATGGGTCATATTGAATTAGTTACTCCAGTGGCTCATACTTGGTATTCAAATGCAATACCTGCAAGAATTTCAACACTTTTAGATATTTCTACAAAAGATTTAAGCCGTGTTTTATACTATGAAGCATATATTGTAGAAGCTGTTGGAGATGCGCATACTGCAACTTATGATGATAATAAAAAAGTTACAAAATATAGCGTAATCAGCGAAGAACAATTCCAAGCTTTAAATGAAAGATATGAAGATACTGGCTTTAAAGCTAGAATGGGTGGAGAAGTAATTCACGATTTATTAGCTGAACTTGATTTAGTAGATATGGTAAGAGAATTAAAAGAAGCTTGCGAGCTAGCTCCAAAATCAAAAAAACCTGCAATTATTAAAAAATTAAAAATTGTAGAAAGCTTTTTAGCAAGTTCTCAAAGTGGAGAAGGAAATCGCCCTGAATGGATGATGATTACATGCTTACCTGTTTTACCACCTGATTTACGCCCATTAGTGTCTTTAGATGGTGGAAAATTTGCTGTTTCTGATGTGAATGATTTATATCGCCGTGTAATTAACAGAAACTCTCGTTTAAAAAGATTAATTGAACTTGATGCGCCTGAAATTATTATTAGAAACGAAAAAAGAATGCTTCAAGAAGCTGTTGATTCATTGTTTGATAACGCTAGAAAACAAACAGGAGCAGCTAAAGGTGCAAACAAAAGAACTCTAAAATCACTTACTGAAATCATCAAGGGTAAGCAAGGACGCTTTAGACAAAACCTACTTGGAAAGCGTGTTGACTTTTCAGGTCGTAGCGTAATTGTTGTTGGCCCAAAACTTAGAATGGATCAATGTGGCTTACCTAAACAAATGGCTTTAGAATTATTTAAACCACATTTATTAGCTAAACTTGAAGAAAAAGGTTATGCAACTACGGTTAAACAAGCTCATAAAATGATAGGCGAAAAGACTAACGAAGTATGGGAATGTTTAGAAGAAGTAGTAAAAGATCATCCTGTAATGCTAAACCGTGCACCAACTCTACACAAGCTTTCAATTCAAGCTTTCCATCCGGTGCTAGTTGAAGGTAAAGCTATTCAGTTACACCCTTTAGTTTGTGCTGCATTTAACGCTGACTTTGACGGCGACCAAATGGCTGTGCATGTTCCACTTAGCCAAGAAGCAATAGCAGAATGTAAGATATTAATGCTAAGCTCAATGAATATTTTATTACCTGCAAGTGGTAAGGCTATAACAGTTCCATCACAAGATATGGTTTTAGGTATTTATTATCTATCACTTGAAAAAACAGATGCAAAAGGTGCTAATAAGATTTGCACTGGTGTTGATGAAGTATTAATGGCTATGCAAACAGGCTCACTTGATATTCACGCTACAATCAAATCAGTTGTAAATGGTAAGAGTATTAAAACTACTGCGGGTCGTTTAATTATCAAATCAATTTTACCTGATTTTGTTCCTGAAGAATTATGGAATAAGGTTTTAAAGAAAAAGGATATCGGAGCATTAGTTGATTATGTTTATAAAAATGGTGGCTTAGAAATTAGTGCAAGTTTCCTTGATAATCTTAAGAATTTAGGTTTTGAATACGCTACAAAAGCTGGTATTTCAATTTCTATTGCTGATATTATTGTTCCTGATGAAAAGAGCGATAATATAGAAAATGCAAAAGCAAAAGTAAGAGAAATCCAAAACTCATTTAACCAAGGTCTAATCACTGCTAGTGAGCGTTATAATAAAATTATTGATATTTGGAAAAATACTAATAATGAATTATCAAAAAATATGATTAATTTAATGAAAAACGATAAAGCAGGATTTAACTCAATTTATATGATGGCTGATTCAGGTGCTAGGGGTTCAACGGCTCAAATTTCACAGCTAGCAGCTATGCGTGGTCTTATGGCTAAACCTGATGGTTCTATTATTGAAACACCAATTACTTCAAACTTTAGAGAAGGGCTAAATGTTCTTGAATACTTTATCTCAACTCACGGAGCTAGAAAAGGTCTTGCCGATACTGCGTTAAAGACCGCAAGTGCAGGACACTTAACAAGAAAGCTAATTGATGTTGCTCAAAATGTGAAAATCACTATGAATGATTGTGGAACTCACGAAGGTATAGAAGTTAGTGAAATTACTGCTGATGGTGTTGTAGTTGAAAACTTACACGATAGAATTATAGGTAGGGTTTTAGCTGATGATGTTATTGATCCAATTAGCAATGAAGTATTATTTAATGAAGGCACATTAATTGATGAAGTAAAAGCAAAAAGCATTGTTCAAAGCAATATCAAATCAGTTACAATTAGAACTCCAATTACTTGTAAAGCTAAAAAAGGAATTTGTGCTAAGTGCTACGGAATTAGCCTTGCTGAAAGTAAGTTAGTTAAAACTGGTGAAGCTGTTGGTATTATTTCAGCTCAATCAATCGGTGAGCCAGGAACTCAGCTAACACTTAGAACTTTCCACAGCGGGGGAACTGCTACAACTGATATGCAAGATAGACAAGTAGAAGTTAAGAAAGAAGGTTTCATAAGATTTTATAATGTTCAAACTTATAAAAATAATGAAGGCAAACAAATTATCGCAAATCGTAGAAATGCAAATATCCTTTTAGTTGAGCCTAAGATTAAAGCTCCATTTGATGGAAGTATTTCATATATTAATGCGCACGATGATATAACTATAGTTGTAAAATCAGGTAAAAAAGAGCAAAAATATATTTTAAGAAAACACGATGTTGCAAAAATCAACGAATTAGCTGGTGTTAGCGGAAACTTATTAGGAAAGCTTTATTTACCTTATAAAGAAGGTGATAAAGTTGTTGAAAATGAAAGTATAGTTGAAGTTATTAAAGAAGACTATAACATTCCAAGACGTATTCCTTACGCATCAGAATTACTAATAGAAGATGGAGCACCAGTAGCTCAAGATATTAGAGCAAATGCGGTTGGTAAATTAAACTATTACATTCAAAAAAGCGATGGTTTAGAAAAAATTGAGCTTAAAAAAGGTCATATAGTTAATGAAAAAGGTTTATTTGTAATTATTTCAGATGGAAATGATAGAGAAGCTATTCGCCATTATGTTCCAAGAAAATCTAAAATAGAATTTGGAAGTAATGAAATAATTAAAAACGCTAATGATTTAATAGTTACAGATGCAAGTAATGAAAGCCATATAATAGCTCAATGGGACCCATATAATAACCCTATAATAGCTGAGAGTGATGGTGTTGTAAGCTTTGTAGATATTGAACCAGGCTTTAGTGTTGAAGAGCAAACTGATGAATTAACAGGAAATAGCTCTTTAGTAGTTAATGAATATTTACCTGCTAGTATGAAACCTGCTATTGTGATTACAAAAGATGATGGAAGCACAATCAGATATCAACTAGAATCAAAAACCGTTATTTATGTAAATAATAATGAAAAGGTAAAAGTAGCTCAAATTCTAGCTAAAACTCCAAAGGCAGCAACTAAGTCTAAGGATATTACGGGTGGTCTTCCAAGAGTTACTGAATTATTTGAAGTAAGAAAGGTTAAAAACCCTGCTACATTAGCTGAGATTGATGGAATTGTAAGACTAGGTCAAGCTAGCCGTATGCGTCAAGTTATTACTATAGAAGGCGCTGATGGCAATTTAGTTGAGCATACAATTGACCGCCATAGCCAAATCCAAGTAAGAGATGGTGAGATGGTTCATGCAGGTGAGCGTTTAACTGATGGAACAATTACAAGTAATGATATTTTAAGAATATTAGGCGAGAAAGCATTGCACCATTATTTAATTAGCGAAATTCAGCAAGTTTATAGTGGACAAGGCGTTGCAATTAGTGATAAACATATAGAAATTATTATTTCACAAATGTTAAGACAAGTAACCATTATAGATAGTGGAGATACTAAGTTTATAGTAGGCGATGTAGTAAGCAAGCGTAGATTTGCTGAAGAAAACGAAGCTGTTATGAAATTTGGTGGAAGCCCAGCTATTGCAGAACCACGCTTAACGGGTGTTACTCGTGCGTCAGTTAGCAGTGATAGTATTATCTCGGCTGCTTCGTTCCAAGAAACTACTAAAGTATTAACTGAAGCTAGTGTAACTGGTAAAGTAGATTATTTAGAAGACTTAAAAGAAAACGTTGTTTTAGGTAGAATGATACCTGTTGGAACGGGACTTTATTCAAGAGCAAAATTACAAATTCATAAAAACGACTAATTGTAAGGGGATATAATCCCCTTATTTATTATTAATATCACAATACATTTATAATTTTTAACTACATTTTTTAGCTTTCAAATCTTGTTTTAAATTCTTTAAAATTAGTAGAATTTAAATAAATGCTTTAGATATTTTTTATTGATATTTTTCATATTTTATATTTTAATTTAAAGGTATTTAAAAAATACAATGATTTTAAAATATAAAAATAGTATTATTTTAAAATATTATAAAAAGTGGGGTAAAAATGGCTTTTGAAAATGTAGTAATCACAAAAGAACTTGATGAAAAATATAAATTATCTAAAATCTTTAACATTTACAATAGAAGGTATAAAACTATTCCAGAAAGAAAAAAGTTTTTATTTGATAGTGATAAAGAGTGTTTTTTGCTTGAATGCTATCATTATGAAGACCCAGAGTTTGATCATGCTTATCTTAGCAAGGCTGTGTATATTATGTGGTATCAAAATACCTTTATAGAGCTTGTGATAGATTATAATTTGCACGAGATGATTGGAAACGAGATGTATGATTATATCTATGAGATTTTAGATATAAAAGTGCTTGATTCTACTATTAAAGATAATAAAGAAGGCTTTAATGTAATAGGGTATGATTATATATGTAGAGTTTTAGACATTAAAGATAAATCACCGCTTAGCAAAGATGAAATCTTTAGCGTAGTAAAAGATGCTTTGTTAGCTTGTAAAGGCTATGGAAGAAAAGTATATGTTTTAGATGAGATAACTAAACAAAAGTTAGAACAAACAAAACTATCATTAGATGAGGCAAACGAGATTTTGGATATTGCTGATGATACAGGGTATTTTGATTATATAGCAAAGCATTTAGATTTAAGATATCTTGGAGTTTTTAATAAATACACCGTTTTTTGCGAAGGGGTAAATGATATAAAAGATACAAGAAGTATTGATAAAACTATCGCTTTAAAGTTTTTGGATATTGATACAAATACAAGCTTGAAAAACGCTTTTATAAGGGTTTTTGATATAGACGAGCAAAGCTTGTTAAAAACCTTAAAAAGCGATATGTTTAAGTGCGTTGATATTTATAATATATTTAGCTCTCGCTTAAACAAAGAATTACATGATACAAAAGAATATAAAGCTTATGTGGAATTTGAAATTATGTATAAGACTCTTTTAAAGCGTTTTGCACGAGAGACATCAGGTGCGGTGCGTGTGATAGTAAGCGATAATCCTAGTCATAGTTTTGTTCATGCTACTTGTAAAGAGATTATGAAAAATGAAAATATAACTATGATAAATGATATACCAAAGAAGTTTTATCATGATTGTGCATGGTATTATGAGGATTTGCTTGATGCTTTTAGACGCGAGAAGGAATTTTTCAAAGAACATGTAAAAGAAACAGAACTACTTCTAAAACAATTGTCAATATATAAAAAATACGGCGTGCGTGGTTTTAATATTTTTAGATTTTTTTATAAATACTATGATAAAGCTTTTAAGTTTTTTAACAAATACTACAATCCTTTTATGAAAGTTGTTATATTTGGTTTGCAGTTAGCTTGTGTTTATTTTGTTATTAGATTAGTTATTGTTTTGCTTAAGATTTTTGGTTTGATTTAGTGTAATAAAGAATGTATTATTACTAAATTAACTTTATTTTAAAGGTAAGATATGAATGAGTTTTTAATATATCTAACATATTTTTTAGATAATTTACATGGTTTAGCTAGTGGAATTATTAGTATTTTAATTCCTATAATTTATGTGCCATTTTTTATTACCTATCCTACGCTTTTTGCCCTTACATTTTTTATAGGAATGAACCTTTATCCTAGATTTATAATAGCTTTATATATTTTATTTTTTTATTTGGTTATAAGAATTGGGCTTATTGATAGAGATGCCGGTGGGTGGTTTGTAGTTTTACAACTATTGCTACCAATTGTATTTTCACTATTAATTTGGTGGTTTTATAAGTTAATAATGAAACAAAATCAAAAATTTATTAAAGGTATCTTTTATTTTTTCTCATTTTTAATGATTGCTTTTCACGGAATATTATTAATAAGTCATTTTAATTTACAGCAAAGTCCAAGACACGAAGTAACAGAACTTAAAAAACCAAATATCTTATTATTAAGCACAATTGAAAAGCAAAACTATACGATAGATGGTAAGTTTTTTAAAAGTGTAAAATTGATAGTTGATAAAGAAGTGCAAATATATGAAGATTATAAAAAATATGAAAAACGCTTTGAAGAAGAAGCTTCAAAATTACCAACTAGACTTAGTAAAGATAAGCTAATAAATTATGATATTTATGGTTATTATAAACCTTGTAGTTATGCAATAACAAATTTAAATAATTTGAGTTTAGAACTTAGCCCTAATCTTAATAGAATTTATGATTCTTTTACTAGGTTATTTATTGATAACTATTATCTTAGTTTAGACAATTATATAAGTGATTGCTCTAATGATGTTTATCAAAATTATTTAAATAAATTAAAAGAAGAATTAAAATGAGTTGTAGTTTAGAATACACATTTTTATTTTTAATATAATTATTTGAATTAATTTTTCATAATTAAATATATTAAACAAAATATTTTTATATTAATTATAAGTTAAAAATAAAATTAATAAAGTTTTATAAATATTAGTTTGATAATATTTTTTATTATTTTTAACCAATAACCACAAAATATTATCTTTTATATTGATATTTTTTTATTTTTTTATATAATAATAATCTAATTTTAACTCAAGGAGAAACAATGAAAATTAAAATTTCACTACTTACATCGGTGTTGTTGGGGGGGGGTATTAACATTTAGTGCTTGCTCTTTTTCTACAGGAGGACAAGGCGATTTAGATTCAAAACTTAGCAATCTATACAATATTCAAGCAAACAAAGATAGCGTTTGCAAATACAACGAAGTTACAAAAGACCCTATATATAACGGAAGTGCAGAAGGTATTAAATTATTATATTGTGGTGATTATACAAATTCTTATACATCTTTTAATGCAGCTGTAAATGGCTTTAATGATTCTGGTATACTTGATTACAAAGGTTTATTTTATGAATTACCGATTTTAAGAACTTATCAAGGAATAGACCAATTATTATCAACAAGTGTTTTATTTGATAAAGAAGCAGTAGAAGGTAGTAATAATCCTATTTTTGAATCAGCTAATAGATTGTTTAGATTAGCCGGTGATGAACAAGAAAAAATTGAAGAAAAATATAAAAAAGAAATAGTAAAAGCAGCAAAAGATATGGGCGGCGAAGATGGTTTTTTATTTAAAATTATTCAAAATTTAGCAAATAGTGCTATTAAGGACAATACAAGTGAATTAATGGGTATGAATTGCAAAAACGATAAAAAATCAGAAGATATTTTTATAGATGATGATTGCAAAATTCTTCAAGCAGAGCAAGGATTTATTAATACTTATGTTGAATTTATGCAATTTGTAGGTGGAATCTTAGAAGGTGGCGAAGAAGTTGATGAAGTTAGAAATAAATTATTAAAAATCAAAGAGAAAAATGTTGATAATAAAGTATTAGCAAGTGTTTTTGATAAAATTTATGGTGATAACAAATCTGATACAAATAATGTATTTGTAGTATATGAAAACGGGGAATCAAAAGGTTTAGAAGATTATGAAATCAGTTTTCCTATTCCAGCTGACTTAAACCATTTAAAAGATAATGCTGTTAAATTAGCAGTTACTTATGCGGCTTTAAATATTAATACAAAATTAGATGATGATATTATCAAAGCTATTGGTGGGCTTACCGATGCTCGTGGGGTATTTCCAAAATTAACTGATAGCAAATCATCTTATGAGTATTTAGAAGTAAGCAACAATAAAAATAAAGAAAATACAAAACAATTAGCCGATATGGATAAAATAATTACTAAAGATTACAATAGTAATTTAACTGTTACAATGATAAAAGCTATTTTTGATGCAGCTGTTAAAACTTCTTTAAATGCTAGTGCAGCTAATAAAAGTCCATTATTAGGATTTGCAGCAAATAAAGCTACTGAAGCTGTTAGTCTTAGTGATTTAAGACGTATTGTGGGACTTCCAAAAGATTATCAATTAACAATACTTGATAATACAGGAGATATTAAAATCACAGATAATAAAGGAAATGAAATATTTTCAAAATCTAATTTAGATAAAGATAAAAACTACTTAATTTATGTTAAATCTCCAAAAATAGGCACAAATTATATAAAAGTAATTGAAGGTAAAAAAGTAACACAAGTAAATGTAGGGGAGAATTAATAATGAAAAAATATTCAATTTTATTAGCTGGATTATTATTTAGTGCTTGTGTAAGTAATCAAAATTCTCCTGCAAATACAAATAATACTATAGGAGCATTAGATAAATGCCCTAATGTAACTTATGCAAATGCTAAAGACTTAAAATATTTAGGTTGTGAGTTAGTAAAGAGTAAAAAAGGTAATCGTGAAGTTGTGAATTTAAAACTAACAAGTCAAACTAAAAGCCAAAAGGCTTATAAGGTAAAAATTACTTGGGAAGATACAAATGGTATGACAACAGATGCGTTTAGCGAAAGATTAACTACTGATTATTTAGAAGTATCAAATCATGATACAAAAAATTTATTATATTTAGCTCCAACCGATGATTCTGTAAATTATAAAGTATTGATTACCGGAATTAGTGAAATACCTAAAGGTGCTTTATATGATAGTAAGCATTCAAAAATTGGCTCAAATGATTTTTCTTTAACAACCGATAAACTTGTAAAACAAATGTATTACGCAAAAGTTAGAAGTGATAAGTTTTTAAATTGCGGAGATTACCCGTGCAATTTAATGGTAGAAAGAATTAAAAACAATACAAGACAAAACTTTAGCCCTAAAATTATAAAAGAAGAATTAGTAAATGCTATCAATGATTATCAATTAGCAAATTATATTGATAGTGTATCGGGTGATGGTAGCACGAGTAATTCTTATGCGATAGCTAAATCTCTTGAAGGAAATGAAGATTTTGACCAAGATAAAATTGTTCAATCAGGACATTTAGTAGGTCCTACTCATTCTTTAAGGGGTGTTATCACTCAACAAACTAATTTAGAAACAGGTGAAGTTGCGTATTATCTAGATGTATCTATTAATAGATTAGCAACAGGCGTGGTAGAGTGGAAAGGCAGAGAAATCATTAATAAGAAATTTTAAGGGGTAAAAATGTTAAAGAAAACACTTTTGAGTTTTATAGCTACATTATTAATGAGTCAAATAACATTTGCAAGTGAAAGTCCAATAAAAGTTTGTGAAGGTGAAAAAGGTAAGTTTGATAAATATATAGCTTGTATAAAAAATGAATTACAAAACAAAGATGAGATTTTATTTGTAGGGGCAAAAATTGTCTCTTTAGCACAAAATAAGAGTGGGGCAAATTTTTATAGTTATGTAGATACAGCTTTTCAAAAGGCTATGCTAGAAATTAAAAGCAAAGCAATAGCTGAGAATGGTTTAAGGCATATAAGTAGCGCTATTTTGGCTATAACTGATAAAACAGAAGATGCACAAAAGCTAAAAAGTGAGCTTGAAAATGAAGCGAAAGCTGAATTAAAAGCTATGAAAAGAGAACAAAGCTATGAAGAAATTGTGGATGGTGTTTTAAATAGAATAAAAACTATAATAGACCCCAATTTAGATATACAAGATTACTCACAAGCTCAAAAAGAACAAGCAAAAGCAATAGCAAAAAGTGCAATATTTTCAGATACATTTGCTTCTAATATAAGTCAAAGTGGTTCGGGTATAGCACAAGGTTTGGTAACTTATATGAGCGTAATTGATACAGATAAAGATGGTAATTCAAGACTTGGGGTGATTGCTTATGTATCTGATAGGTCAATTCAGCTTTATAATAGTCTTACTAAGGGTATTGAAATTCCAGAACTAGAAAATAAAGCAATTTGCAAAAAAGTAACAGATATTATAAAAGCTATGAGCGATGAAGAAAGATTAGGCAGGGTAGGAACAATGTTTTATTGGGATGAGAATTGTAGACCCGCATTATTATCATTTTCTTTAAAATCATACAAGCAAAAACCTGCTTTAAAATATCAATTACAAGAAACAAATACAGAAAAATCAGAAATGGTAGCTCAAGATAATTTAGCACAATTTTTAGGTTCTTATGTAGATTTACAAAACAATTACACTGCCGAAATGAAAACTATTCAAAATGCTATGTTTACCGTAATTGAAGGCGCTATTAATGATGGAGTATATGAAGAAGGTAGTGTTGAAAATACTATATCAAGTTCTTTTTCTAAAATAGTAAAAACTCATAGTAAAGTAAATACTAAAGGAATGAAGACAATAGAACAATGGTATCAAGATTTAGGCGATGTTGGAGTTGTTGGTTCTATGGTTTCTTATTCTTTAAGTAATATTAAACAAATTGATAAAAAGAATGAACAAATTAGTGCAGTAAAAACTGGTCAAAAAACTGCAACAAGCAAAGATGTAAAACCTGTTAAAGTGCAAAAATCAATGCTAATTTATAGCAATCAAGTAACAGATGATTTTTAGGAGCTTGTATGAAAAAGTTATTAATTATGATTTTAGGCTTAGTAATAAGCCTAAATGCTGCTGTTGCTACTAAAACTAGCGTAAAAACTGCTACTGGTGAAGGATATGGTCTAACGTATGAACAAGCAGTTGATAATGCTCTTGCAGAAGCCATTGGGAAATTAAATGGTGCTTATATAAAAAGCACTCATCAAAATAAAGTTCAAGCAAGTAATAATAACGGCGATATAAATTATCAAGAAACTTATAATAAAAAGATATCTCGTGCAACACAAGGTAGATTTAATTCATTTGATGTAATTAGCAAAATGCAGACTGCTGATGGTTATAAGGTAGTAGTTCAGATTAAAAAAATTAGCTCTAGCAAATACTATAAAATCCCAGGTCAAAATACAAATAAGCATAATTTGATTGTAGTTCCTAGAATTAGTGAATTAAATATGATGAGTATTGGTTATGAAGAGTTGGTGTTTTTAAATATATTAAAAACAGCCATACAAAATGAGATTTATAAGGCTAGAAAATTTAATTTATTAGATAGAGATAATCAAAACATAACCGAAAATGAAGCAAGATTTATTAAAAATAATGCTAGTAAAGATGAAGCATTAAGATTAGGCCATACTTTAGGGGCTGATTATGTATTTTTGTTTGATGTAGCATCATTTAAATATATTCCTGGTAAGCATTCAAGCTATACAAATAGCATAGGCAAATCAAACCTTAGTGCAACTATAAATTATCAAGTTATTTTAATGGCTACTCAAGAGATAAAATATTCAAATACAAGCACAATACAATATGAATTTAAAGAGTTAAATAATGTAGAAATTGATAATTTTATAAATAAAATTGCAAAAGAGTTGGTTGAGAATTTTCATTCAGGTATTTATCCGCCAGTGGTAGAAAATATTAGCAATAATCTTGCTATTTTTACTCAAAAAATACCCATTGGAACTACCTTAGATTGTTTTGCAAAAGGCAAGGTAATTATTGATAGCAGAACAAAGGAGAAGAGTTATACAGAAGATTTTTCAGGAGTTGTAGAGATTATTAGAAACAACGAAAAACAAAGTTATGCAAATATATCAAGCGGTAATATAAAAAAAGGAGATATTTGTAGAATTAAAAAAGAAGAGAAAATCAAGAAAAAAGTCTCAAACGGATATGGTTTGTAGCAAGAAATGGCGCTTTGCCATTTCTTAAAATATTTATAAATTTTTATGTAAAATAATAGAACATAGCTTTAAAAGTTGAATTGCTAAAAGAATTTAAATTAGTGATAAAATCACAAGTATTATCTGATATAAAATAAAACATTTTGTTACAAGGAAATTAAATTGGAAATTATCAATAAAAAGTGTGATATTTGTTCTTGTAAAATCTCAAAATTAACTTATAAAAAAGATTTAGGATTTATTAGTCTAAAATGTCCTAATTGCAATGCTTTTTATATTTTAAAAAGCAAGATTAATGGCTTTTCTTTTAGCAATGCTTTGAGTGTTATTTTTGGTTTTATTAGTGCTATTATTACAATAATTTTTGCCACTTCAAATAAGAATTTAGCTAATGAAAATTTTGTATTTTTTATCTTTATATTATTTGCGATTTTTTTAATATCTATCGCTATTTTTTCTGCTATTGAGCGTTATTTGAATATATTTATATTTTCTAAGTTTTTCTTGGTTGAAGATTTGAGTAAAATCAAAGCTAAAAGTAAAACAATAATAGACTATATTTTAAGCAAATTTAAATTCTTATAAATCATCACAAGCTTTAATTTATCAATGTTTGTTTAAAGTTTTCTTTTAAAGATTTAATAATAGTAATAACTACGAAATAATACAATAGACAAACTTTTTTATACCTGTTATCTAACTGAAAATATTTAATTTAATCTTAAAATATTAGTAGTTCTTAAAACTATATTTTGGTATTACAAAATAAATATAATATTTTTATTTGATTATATGATTTATGCCTTTTTTAGTAAAGTTAGTAATAATTTTGGCTTTGTTTAATACTTGCAAAGTTGCTTAAATTTGTCCTTTGTTTTTACTAATTTTTCTTATTTTTATATTATTAAAATTTATTTTCTTAAGTATATTTCATCGGTATTAATTTCAACTAAACAAATAATCAAATTTATAATTTAGTTCTAGTAAAGCTCATAACATATTTAAAACCTTTTTAGCGGCTTTTACACCTTCATGCCATAATTTATGTCTTTTTAATACATATTTAGCATCAATTTTTCCACCAAACATAGCACCTAAAAGTGCTCTATTAGTCTTAAAAACAAAAGCAAATAAATGTATAAATATCCAAAAAATCATTAAAAACATTCCAATATTATGTAGTAATGCTACTAAAAATATAGAGTTTTCACTAATTGAAATTCCTGCTAAATTTTTATAAGTTTTAATAAGCCCTGTAATAATCAAAATAACCATAATAATTACAAGTCCTAAATACGCAAGGCGTTGTTCTGGTAGGTATTTTTCGCAAGGTTCTTCTTCTTTGTTAAAAATTATTGCATAGATTAATTTTATGCTTTTTTTAATATCACCTTTTTTTGGAAGCATTGAAAAATCTTTGCGTAAAATATAATATGTAATATGCAAAAACACAAAAAATATCAAGCTAATACTAAAAATATAATGAATCATCAAACTAATATAATAATCCACACTCCAAGACATTAAAGGTAATTTATAAATCATATATCTTTTTGCGACAGGCATTTGCAAAATACCACTAAAAATCAATGCAAAAACACTAATCATTATTCCTAAATGAGTTATTTGATTAAATATACTTTGTCTTTTAATTTTCATTTTTTTTCCTTAGTAAAACACCTGCTAAAACACCTGCAATCGGGCTTAATAAAACACTTTTAATAATTTTGTCATTACTGGTTATTTTGTTATTTATATCTACTTTCATATGTGCTATTCCTTGGGTGTTGTTTGCGTGTTTTTTGCTTATTGCTTCTTGAATTTTTTCAAACGAAATCGGTGATACATAAAAAGTCGCAGTTCCGCCGTTTTGTTTATCTCCGTAAATATATGTGCCATCATCTTTAGCTAAATCTTTATATTCTTGTGCCTTTTTTAGGGCTAGTAATTTTATTTTTTCCTTATTTGCATATATCATTGCGTTTTTAGGACAAGCACTCACACAAGCAGGAATGCTAATATCAGCACATAAATCGCATTTATACATAACTCCACCACCTGCTAATTTAGGTGCTATTTTAAGATAAGCCCCAACTCCTGCTTGTCGTTGTGGTATGTGCCAAGGGCAAACATCTTTACATTTTGCTCCACCAAAACAAACATTAGGGTTAATCTTAACTGCTGAATTATCTTTGCTAATTGCTCCAAAAGGACATATTTTAAGACAAGTTGGGTCATCACAATGCATACAATGTCTTGGGATATTTATATTTTTATTATCTATGTTTAATTTTTCAACATAGATGAAATTATAAGGATTTAGCCTATTAATCTCATCTTTTTTGTCTTGATAATCTTCATAAAATTTTTGTGGATAATAATTTGGTATTTCGCTAATTGGTTTAGGAAAAACATCTTTATTTTTTACTTTACAAGCACTTACGCATAAAGGTGTTGCTAAATTAGCACAGCCATCGCAAAGGCTTAAATCAATTAGTTTTGCCATTTTTTCTTGATTGGTATTTGCAAAAACCTTGCTTACACTAGCAATTCCTGCGATTTTTAAAAAATTTCTTCTATCTAAACTCATAATATTCCTTTTTTTGATAAAGTATAAGAGTTTTTAAAAATTATGTATGTGATAAAGTTACAATGAAAAAGATTGAAGATTTTTTAAATTCTATATTTACAAATAATGAGCTAATTAAAAAATGTTTAGAAAAAGGTCTTTTTAAGACTTATAAAAAAGGTGATGATTTATGGGATTGTCAAGGGCTTATATTTATAATTGATGGAAGTATTAAGATATTTATTGATAATGGCATTAGAAAGATTGATATTTTTAATTTATCAAATGATGAATATTGCTTATTATCAGCTTCTTGCGTGTTAAATAATATTAGTTTTAATGTTAATATTGAGTTTGTAAAAAACACTAATGTTTGGGTAATTCCTAGCAAAGATTTAGAAGAATTAAGCGAAAAATATTTAGAATTTAAACAGCTAAAACTAGACATTATTTCTAAAAGACTTAGCGAAATTATGCAATTTTTAGAAGATTTTGCTTTTATGCCGCTTTCAAATCGTGTTTTAAAATATATAAAAGATAATGCAAGTAATAATGAATTAAAAATTACTCACGAAGAATTAGCAAGAGTAGTAGGTAGCTCAAGGGAAAGTATTTCAAGGGTTTTAAAAGAGTTGAAAAATGATAATAAAATCGTGTTAAAACGAGGTGCTATTATTGTTTGTACTTAAAGAATTTAAAATAGGAGTTTAAAATAAATCTTAGATATTGCTAGATTTAAAATCTAAATTTCAAATTTAAATTTTTTAAAATTAAATAATTTTTCTAATTGCAATACTTAAAAATAAAGCTATTTAAAACAACTTGAAATAGAATTTTGGTTTTTTTATAATTATTTATATTATAAACTTCATCTATAAATCCTAATAACCATAAACTCCACCAAACCATTATTTCCCAAGTATTTTCAACAATCAATTACCATTGGTCTATTTCAAATAACTTAAAAACTTTTTCACATTTTTTT
>NZ_JACGAY010000016.1:0-45084 GCF_020137705.1 Campylobacter sp. RM9333 | reverse complement strand
AATCTTACTTAAAATCTCTTCCATACTTTCACGAGTGCTAGTGCCTTTTACTTCTATGGCTTCAAAATCATCTTTTTTATTATCAAGTATTGTATGATTTTCTTTTATAGCTTTTAATCTTTTGCACTCACTTATAAAATCTTTAACGCTAATATTTTTATCACATAATAATTTTAAAATATCACTATCATTAATATTATTAAGACTTTCATCAATGTATTCATTATTAATCTTAAAATCTTTTAAAAACTCTCTTAGTTCTTTTTTATCTTCAGGGTTAAAAAAATCACTAAAAGCTCTTTGATAAATATTACTTACTTTGTATTCTTGCATTACTCTTAATTTTAAATTAAGCTTGGTTTTTAGATTGCCTAAATTAGTCCCATCATCAACAAAAGTTTCATCAAAATCGCTAAAAGCTGAATTATAAATTAAATTAGACATTTGATTTATGTTATATTTTAAATCTTTTAAAGCTTCATTATAATCACTATTTAAATTCTTTAAAGCTTCTTTGATTGTATAGGCTTTCTTTGGCAAATAATCATCTCTTATAAATGTATTATTTAAATCATTTAATAAGTTTTCATCTAAATTAAGATTTTTGATATATTGCTCTCTTACACTATCAATTGTGCTTTGATTACGCTCTTTTACATTGTAATTAATTATTGCTTCACGCTTTAAAATATTATAAAAGTGATTATAGTTTGATATTTGCATTTTAAACCCCCGTTATTTTTCTATATCGGTAGGTTTAAAAAAAATATTAATGGTTATTAAATTCTTATAAAAATTTATATAAAATTTATATATAAACTTATTGATAATAACAAACAAAAATTAGGCAATAATATTTAAACCTTAATTTATTATTAAATTTTAACATTAATTATACAATCAAAAAATATACTCATTAAAATCTAAATCAAAGGTTTTATATGAATAGAAGAGTATTTATTACAACCACATTAGCTTCATCAAGTTATGCTTTTAGTCTAAAAAATAATGGTATAGATAAAAAAGATAAAAGATATATAGGAGATAGCAAAAAACGCTATGCAATGCTAATTGACCTTAGAAAATGTATCGGCTGTCAAGCTTGCACTGCTGCTTGTATCAATGAAAATCAAGTCCCCCACGAACAATTTAGAACATTTGTTACTGAATATGAATTAAGTAAAAGCGATGAAGTATTTAAGGCATTTTTGCCAGAACTTTGTAATCATTGCGAAAATCCACCTTGCGTAAGCGTTTGCCCTACAGGAGCAACTTTTAAAAGAGAAGATGGAATAGTATTAGTAGATAATGAAATATGCTGGGGTTGTAGTTACTGCGTAAATGCCTGTCCTTATGATAAAAGATTTATTAATAAAAATACAAAAGTAGCTGATAAATGCACTTTTTGTGTGCATTTAATAGATAATAATGAATTACCAGCTTGTGTTCAAACCTGTGTTGGTAGGGCTAGAATTTTTGGCGATTTAAATGATAGTTCAAGTGAAATTTCACAAATATTAAAAGATTATCCAACAAGTGTTTTAAAGCAAAATTTTGGGACTAAACCACAAGTTTTTTATATTAATTTAGACAATGAATTAAATGAAATCAATCCTAATCATAAAATGTTTCAAGATATTTCAAAAGAATTTGATTTGGCTTTAGAAGAAGAATGGAGAATAAAATGAGTGCTGTAGTTTTAGAAGGTTTTAGCGTTCAGCGAACTTGGGCTTTAGATGTAGTAAATGATTTTTTCATAGCAGGAGCTAGTTTTGGAGCGTTTTTATGTGCTAGTTTATATTTAGTATTTGGATTGAAAAACTACAAAAATATCGCCCTATTTTCAATGATAATTTCTTTTGTTTGCTTATGTGCAATTCCTTTTAATTTAATTGATGATTTAAAACAACCTAGCAGAGTTTTTGAAATCTTTTTAAATGGCTGGGGCAATCTACCAACTTCAGCTATGAAAATAGGAATTATATTACTTATAACCTACCCTATTTTACTAATACTATTAGCATATAAGCATATTAACAATAAAAATACTAAAAAATTAGGAATAATCACACTTATTGTATCTTTTTGCATTCCTTTATACACTGGATATATTTTAGGAACAAGTGTTGGAGTTAGTTTTTGGAATACACCTGTTTTACCACTTTTATTTGCTGCAAATGGCGGTGTAGGCGGTGTTGGAATATGTGCTTTAGTCTTATTTGTATATTCAAAAATCATAAATTATAAAATCAATCTTTTTATCTTTATAAGACTTGCTAGTGCTTTAATAGTATGTGATTTATTATTAAGATTATTTTGGTTTAGCTTTATGCTTGGTTTTAATAAAGAAATTAAAGAGCTATATCAATATGTATTTATGGCTAGATTTTATGAGATTTTCATACTTGAGTTTTGCTTAATTTTTATTATTTTAATAAATCTTTTTACAAGATTAAAAAACAATCAATTCTTTTTATTACTTGCATTTTTATCTATGATAATTTATAGCTTTAGCTTTAAATTTAATGTAGTTTTTGCAGGAAATTCTATGCCAAAAATTATGAGTGGATTTTTAACATACACACCAAAAATCTTAGGTAGTGATAGTTTAGGTTCTGTATTTGGCAATTGGCTAATTTGCATAAGTTTGTTTTGTCTTTTAGTAAGCATATTAGAAAAACAAATAAAAGGAGAATTAAGTGAGTAGAAGAAAGTTTTTAATAGCATCAGGGATAACAGGCGTAGCAGGGGCTTATTTTTACAATGAAACAATACAAAAAATCATAAAACCACAAACAAAAACAAACGATAGCATATATGCAAATAGCCTAAATCCACAAATCGGCAAGTATTATTCAAGTGTTTGTAATGGTTGCGTTACTCATTGTGGTGTTAGGGTAAAAGTATTAGATAATAAGGTTTTAAAAGTTATTGGCAATCCATATAGTTTATTATCAAGCGACCCTTGGCTTAATATGAATACTAGTATAAAAGATAGTTATTTACTCACAAATCAAGGCAAAATCCATTCAAGTGTTTGTGCTAGGGGTAATTTAGTATTTGATAAATTAAATGATAAAGCAAGGGTAACTAAAATACTAAAAAGAGTTGGAAAAAGGGGAGAAAATAAATGGCAAAGTATTGAGCCTGATAAATTTTTAGATGAGATAGTAAATGGCGGAGATTTATTTAATGAAGGCTATGTAAAAGGATTTAAAGAAGTTTATAATCATACTGATTTAATAGATGAAAATGCTCCTGAATTTGGAAAGAAAGCAAATGGATTATGTATAATCGCAACAGGCGATGAAGGAAGAAAGAATTTCTTTCAAGAAAGATTTCAAAAATCATTCGGAACTATCAATTTTCACGGACACACAGCAACTTGCGGTCTTTCTATGAGAGCTGGAATGGCTGCTTTTTTAAATGATTTTGATAAATACCCACACTTAAAACCTGATTTTGATAATTGCGAGTTTTTGATTAATTTCGCAAGTGCTCCTGCTCAAGCTGGAAATCCTTTCAAAAGACAAGGATTAAAAATAGCAAATAGAAAAAGCAATAATTTAGAATACGCAACAATAACCCCAATACTTACAAATTCTACTTCAAGTGCATCTAGCGTAGGAAAATGGATTGCTATAAAGCCTGGTGGGGATTTGTTTTTAGCATTAGCCTTATTACAAGATGTAATAAATCAAAAAATTTATGATGAAGAATATTTATCTTATACTAATTTAAATGAAAACAATGTAAGTTTTTCTAATGCTGCTTATTTAGTTGTTGAAGATGATTATAAAAACTATAAAAAAGGAGAATTTTTAAGAATTAATAATGAAATTATGGTTATTAACGAGCAAGGATTAATAAGTGCAAAAGATTGTAAAAAAGCTAATATTTATTATGATGGAATAATAACTTTAGATGATGAAGCAATAAAGGTTAAAACAAGTTTTATCAAATTAAAAGAAAGTGTCAATTCAAATTCTTTAGATGATTTGTTGCAAAATAGTGGCGTTAGTAAAAAAGATTATGAATATTTATTAGAAAAAATCAAAAAATATAAAAATAAAGTAGCATTTGACTTGCACGGCGGGACTATGCAAACTAATGGATTTTATACAGCTTATGCTATTTTAGAATTAGTTGGTTTGCTTGGGAATTTAAATAAAATTGGTGGAATGAGTGCTGGTGGGGGTAAATATAATGATTTGTCAGGAGAATTTGAATTAGCAAAATATAAAGGCAAAATTAAACCTAGTGGAATTAGGGTTGATAAAACTAAAAAACCTTATGAAGCAACTAGCGAATATAAAAACAAAATCAAAAACAACGAAAACCCTTATCCATCAAAACTACCTTGGTATCCACTAACTAATGCAATTTGCACCGACGCAATCACAAATGCTGCATTAAAATATCCTTACGGAATAGATATATTGCTTTCTTGGAATGCTAATATTGCTTATGCTAGTAATATGAATAATGTTAAAAATTCTTTAAAAGATAGCTCTAAAATACCATTATTCATAGCAATTGACCCATTTATAAACGAAACAAGTATGTTTGCTGATTATATAGTTCCTGATAGCGTTATGTATGAGACTTGGGGCGTTGTTAATCCTTGGGGTGGTGCTTTGAGTAAAGCTAGTCATTTTAGATTTCCTATTTTAAATTCTCCTAATGTTAAATTTAGCAATAATGAAAGCGTATGTATGGATAGCTTTATAATTGAATTAGGCAAAAAATTAGGCTTAGCAGGATTTGGCAAAAACGCAATTAGCGATAGTGAAGGTAATTTATTTGACCTTGATAAGCCGAGTGATTATTATTTAAGAAGTTTTATAAATGTTACGCTTGATGGTGGATTTGATTATGAAATAAACGAAGATGAGATAAAGGACTTACCATTCATTCAAGAATTAAAAGAAATTAGCCCAAAACACTATAAAAAAGCTTTATTTTGTATGGCAAGGGGTGGAAAATTTGAAAGCAAAAACAAAGCATATAACAAAAACGCCTTAGCAAAAACATACAAAAAAGAAGTAGCTATTTATAACGAAGATTTAGCACTTACTAAGGATTCTTTAACTGGGAAAAATTATAGTGGAGTTCCTTATTTTGTAAAACAAAGATTTAAAAACAATACCACATTAGATGAGTTAAATCTAAAAGCCTTTTCGTATAAATCAAATATATATTCAAGTTTAGTTGCTGCTAGTTCAAAACTAACTCATTTAAGATATTCAAACTACATTGAATTACACGAAGATACAGCAGCAAAACTAGGTCTTAAAGATAAGGATTTAATCAAAGTTATAAGAGATGATAAAAAAATAATAGGAATATTAAAAACTAGAAAAGGAATTCATAAAGAAGCAGTAGGAATTGAGCATTCTCGTGCTAGGCGTGGCGAAGGTGCTAGTGATTTTTATATTGATGGGAAATTAATTGCTAAAAATATTTCAAAAAGAACAGGCGTTAGCATCTCAAATATAATACCTGATGATACTATTCGTGGAGAAAATGCCTTAATTAGTGATTTTGTCGTAGGCTCTGTAGCAAGGCAAGGATTTGGCGTAATTATAGAAAAAATCTCAAGCTTAGGTTAAAGAATTTGAACTGATTAAATTATTTATCCTAAATAAACTATAATCCTTTAAATAAATATTAAAGGATTATTTATGATACACGATATAAGTGCTAGTAAAAATATGCCGATAGCTTGGAAAATTGATGTTAAAAAGCACGAGCTAACAGAAAAAGAGCTAAAAGATTTAAATTATCAAATAAATAAAAATATTTTTGAGATAAAGACTAATAAAGAGCAAGATTACAATGTATTTTTTAAATTTGATGGTGATAATATAGGTGTAAAAATAAATGAAAAAAATCTAAATAGATTAAAAGAATTTTTTGATAGCGATAATTTCATTGCTAATAATAAAGGCACTATTTTAGATAAAGACGCAGCAAGCTTTGTCGCTGGATGGTTTAGCAATATTGCTTATAGAGAAAATCTCTTAGCAGCTGATATTAATAACGATGGAGAATTAACGGGCAAGGAATTTAAATATACATTTACGGTATTTAGCGAAGCAGCCGAAATAGTAGTAAATGAAAAGACACTTGAAGAAGAAATAATCTCAAGTGCAATCATAGGCACATATTTACCTAGTATGGTAGCTTTGCCAGAGGGCGAGAGTATGGATATTAGTAAGGCTTTAAATATTAGTTTAAATGATGATAAAAACCTTGATGGAATAATAACATTTGGCGAATATTTAGGAGCTGATGGTAAAAATAAAATTCATAAATATACAGCTGATTGTAAGTCAAGTGATGAGCGAATTAAAATTGATAGTGGTAATATTTATAAAATTATGAATATAGATAAATTCAAAGAAAAGGAATTAGAAGAATTAAAAAAATTAGCAGCCTTAGCAAAGCTAAAAAATCAAGGCCTAAAAAGTCTAACAAATGATGAAAAGAAACTCTTAAAAGACTTTAGTCTTAATCTTAAAATCAGTGAAAATAAATTAGAAGAATTAGTCGCAAATGATAAATTAGATGATTTTATAGATTTTACGAAAGAATTTAAAAAAGATTTAAGCGATACAAAATTAATTGATATTAAGGTTTAATTTTTTATTTTTAATTAATTGTTACTAAAAGTTACAATATATCAAAACATTAAATAAAATAATAATAGTATTAATTAAAATCAAATTATAATAATTCAAATCATTTTTTAATGTATTAACCTAATTTGCATTACGAATGTTAGTGCATATTTTAAAAAGTATTAGTGCTTTAATATTGCTTTTTAAGTGTAAAAAATAGCTATATGATTTTAAAAATGTCTTGATTAATTAGCTAGATCTAATTTAGTCATAATTTTAAAGGATTTTTTATGAGACATTATCTAGGAAACTATTTAAATACGCCTATAGCTTGGCAAGATAAAATTAATTCAAATTCTTTAAATTCTTTTGATTTATACAATATAAAAAATGCAATAAATATAAATAATTTTGAGATTAAGACAAATAAAGAGCAAGATTACAATGTGTTTTTTAAATTTGATGAAAGTAATATCGGAATAAAACTTAGTGAAAATAATATCAATAGGTTAAAAGAATTTTTTGATGAAGATAATTTCATTTTTAATAGTAAAGGCACTATTTTAGATAAAGACGCAGCAAGCTTTGTAGCTGGGTGGTTTAGTGATATTGCTTATAAACGAAAATTCCTTGAAGCTGATGTTGATGGTAATGGGGAGCTAAGCAATAAAGAAGGAAAAAAGACATTAAACTTTATACTTGAAAGGCTTGAATATAGAAGAGATAATAAAGGTGAATATATAATCACTAATTATGTAAAAGGCTATGAAGAGAGTAAATTTTTAGCAGATAATGATGAATACTATGCTGATATTAGCTATACTTTAAATGCTAGTTTAAATAATGATAAAAATCTTGATGGTATTATTACATTTGGCGAATTTCTAAATGTAGGCGAAAAGGGATATTTTGAAGATAACATAGAAGTATCTAATAATAAAAATAATAATGATTTTATTAGCTTATATAAGATTGCAAATACAGATAAATTAAAAGAGAAAGAATTAGAAGAATTAAAAAAATTAGCAGCCTTAGCAAAGCTAAAAAATCAAGGCCTAAAAAGTCTAACAAATGATGAAAAGAAACTCTTAAAAGATTTTAATATTAATTTAAAAATAAGCGAAGATAAATTAGAAGAGTTAATTACAAATGATAAATTAAGTGATTTTATAGATTTTACAAAAGAATTTAAAAAAGATTTAAGCGATACAAAATTAATTGATATAAAAGTCTAATTTATATTTTAAATTATTAAAGAATTTGAAATAGAAATTAGCTAATTGTTAATTATAGTTACAAAATATCTATTTTTTAAATAAAATTTCAATATAATTTATTTAAGTTATATTATAATAATTCAAATCATTAATGAAAGGAGATTTTCAATGAAAAAAGCAGTTTTAGCTATTTTAGCTTTAGGTTTTATTACGAATGCAAGTGCGTATTATTGGTATGATTATTTTACAGGCAGTGGTCCTTGGAGATGGGCTTTTATAAGTGCTGAAAGAGATAGAGTAACTCCTACTAGACAAAACTGGAGTCCTAATTTTAAAAGAACATCTAGCTCAAATAATGGTCCGAGATTAAATGCTGGATTTGTTATAAGATAAAGATTAGCTAGGAGTTTCCTAGCTAAATAATTTAAGGAAAACTTATGAAAATAGATATCTCGCAAGTAAAAAATATAGCAATGTCTTGGGCTGATAATGTTAAAACTAAAGAATTAAATACTAAAGATATTAGCAATTTAAAAGATAATATAAATAAAAATAATTTTGAGATTAAGACAAATAAAGAGCAAGATTACAATGTGTTTTTTAAATTTGATGAAAGCAATATCGGAGTAAAACTTAGTGACAAGAATATTAATAGATTAAAAGAATTTTTTAATGAAGATAATTTCATTGATACTAGCAAAGGCATTATTTTAGATAAAGATGCAGCAAGTTTTGTCGCTGGGTGGTTTAGTGATGTAGCGTATAAGAGTAATTTTTTAGCAGCCGATAGAAATAACGATGGAGAAGTAGATAAAAAAGAAATTGATTATACTATCTATGCATTTGCTTTATATATAGAGCCAACTAAAGATGGTTCAGGACAAGCTACTAAAGTTGCAAGTTATGTTCCAAGTATTTTGACTGTTGATAATAAACAATCAACTGATATTAGCACAATACTTGATGGGAATATTAGTATGGATAAAAATCTTGATGGCTATATAACAATTGCTGAAAAATACAATTATTCTGATACTGCTTACCAATATGGAGTATTTTTAGATAATCTACCTTTTATGACAATTTCACACAAAAAAATAAATACTAATATAACTGAAGAATTAAATAAAAAAACAGAAGAACAAATCAAACTTAATAATATAATTGAAAAACTTAAAAAATCACAATCTTTAGATAATAACGAAAAAGAAATATTACAAAAATTTAATATCCAAAACATAAGTAATGAATTAAAAATAAGCGAAGATAAATTAAAAGATTTAATAAGTAGTGATAAGCTAGGAGATTTTATAGATTTTACGAAAGAATTTAAAAAAGATTTAAGCGATACAAGATTAATTGATATAAGAATTTGAAATAAAATTTCAAATTCTTAATTTTAATTATTTTTTATCAGCTTCAGCAAAAATTTGAACTTTTACTTCGTTTGCTACTAAGCCTTCATTTGTATCTTTTGCTACATCAAAATCTTTTCTTAAAAGGTCAAGATTTAGGTCAAACCCAAGTTTAGTTTTATCTCCCATTGTAGCAACACCATTGATAGCAACATCAAATGTTACTTCTTTTTTAACGCCATTTATGTTTAATTCCCCTGTCATTTTTCCTTGTGTATCACTTACTTTTTCGTATTTACTCATAACAAAAGTAAGTTTTGGATTAACTTTTTCATTTAAAAAATCACTTGATTTTAAATGCTCGTCTCTTTTTTCACTATTTGTATCAACGCTTGCTACATCAACGCTTGCATTAAATACTTTAAAAGTTTTATTAGCTTCATCAAAATCTATCATCGCATCAAAACTTTTAAATTTGCCCTTAGCATTAGAAACTAACATATGTTTAACGCTAAATTCAACGCTAGTATGAACTTTATCAAGAACAAATTCACTAGCACCTAAAATACCTGCTAAGCTTAAAGCTAAAAATAATTTTTTCATAATATACTCCTAAAATAAAATAAGACTAATATAATCTCATAAAAAGATTAATCATTATCATAAATATTTTATCATAAGCTAAAAGGAGAAAATATGAAACATTTATTAATAATTGGAGCTGGTGGAGTTAGCCGTGTAGCAACCTATAAAGCAGCTGAATATAAATATTTTGATAAAATCACGCTTGCAAGTAGAACAAAAAGCAAATGTGATGAAATAGCAAGTTTTATTAAAGAGCGTTTAGGAGTTGAGATTGCAACTGCTACGATTAATGCTGATGATACAAATGCAGTTGTTAAGCTTATACAAGATATAAACGCTACGATTTTATTAAATGTGGCTTTACCTTATCAAGATTTAGCTTTAATGGACGCTTGTTCTCAAACTAAAATTCCATACATTGATACAGCAAATTACGAACATCCTGATTTAGCTAAATTTGAATATAAAGAGCAATGGGCTAGAAATAATGACTTTTTAAAAGCTGGTGTTCCTGCACTGCTTGGAAGTGGATTTGACCCAGGTGCAACGAATGTTATGTGTGCGTATGCGCAACAATATTTATTTGATGAAATTCATACAATTGATATTATGGATTGTAATGCAGGAGATCACGGCTATGCTTTCGCAACTAATTTTAACCCTGAAATAAACTTAAGAGAAGTTAGTGCAAATGGTAGATATTGGGAAAATGGCGAGTGGATTGAGACTAAACCACTTGAGATTAAAGTTGAACACGATTATCCTGAAGTTGGGGTTAAAGATAGCTATTTACTTTATCACGAAGAACTTGAGAGCTTATGTAAAAATATAAAAGGTTTAAAAAGAATTAGATTTTTTATGACTTTTGGACAAAGCTATATTCAACATATGAATTGTCTTAAAAATGTAGGTATGCTAGGAATTGAGCCAGTTGAACATCAAGGAATGAAGATAATTCCTATTGAGTTTTTAAAGACACTTTTACCTGACCCTGCAAGTCTTGGTGCAAGGACTAAAGGCAAGACAAACATAGGTTGTATTATTGAAGGTATTAAAGATGGCAAGGCTAAAAAAGTATATATTTATAATGTTTGCGTGCATGAAGAATGCTACGCTGAAACTGGTGCTCAAGCAGTAAGCTACACAACAGGTGTTCCTGCTGCAATTGGAACATATTTAATAGCAAGTGGCAAATGGAGCGGAAAAGGTGTATTTAATATGGAAGAATTTGATGCAAAACCATTCTTTGATGAAATGAATAAAATGGGTCTTCCTATTAAAATACTAGAGCTATAAAAAAATAAACAATAATTCTTATTATTTAAGAATTATTGAATTTAAAAAAAATTAATATATATTAATTAAGTTTTTATAAAATGGCGTTTTTTAAAAATGGGGGGGGGGTCGGCGATGTTAAGAGTTTTGTTAAAAGTTTTTGTTTTAGTTTTTACTTTATTAGTATTAAATGCTTGTTCTTCTGTCTTTTTAGGCTACGAAGAAGAAAATAAAAATAAAATATATTCTTTAGATACTAAAGACTGCGAATTACTTACGAAAAAAGAGCTAAAATACTCAAAAGAAAATGTATTAGAAAAGATTAAAGACCCACTTTACAACGGCAATTATTACGGATATCAAGCATTCTTGTGTAAGTCTTATAAAGATAGTATTAAGCTATTTGATTTGGTTGAAGATGGTTATAAAGATAAAGATGAAAAAAATCTATTGTTAAAGATTGGAGAAGGAGTTTTAGAAGGTCTTTTTAATGATAATATAACTGATTATAGCGGTCAATATTATGAAAAAATGCTAACTAATACATACAAATCAATGAGTTATCTAGCTTTAGGCGAATACGATGAAGCTGGAGTTGAAATCAAAAGAGCCTTAGATAGACAAAAAAGAAATAAAGAAGAATTTGAAAGCGATATTTTAAGCGAATTAAACTACTTACAACAAAAACCTAGAGAAAGTAATGAAGTAATAGACATTATAAATAATAGTGTCCCAATTCCTGCTTATAAGTCTTATGCTAATTATTCTAATCCATTTGTTAGCTATTTTTCTGCTCTTTATTATATTTTAGATGGTAGGTCAAATAATTCTATTGATTTATTAAAAGAAGTTTATTCTCAAGAAAATGATTTGTTGTTTTATCAAGATTATGAATTAGCTAAAAACAATTTCAACACTAAAAGAATAGCAAATAAAGTAAAAAAAGGAATGCAAATATCTAAAACAAATAAATATATTTGGGTAATTTATGAAAATGGTAAATCTAAATCTTTAAAAGAATTTAATCTATCATTGCCTATTGTTTTTATTAAGAAAAACGATAATGATATAGATTATAAAATTCCTTTTGGAAATGAAAAATACTCTGTTTATGCTAATCAATTAGCCGTTAGTAGTCTAGTGTTTTCAATAGCAATTTTAGGAGATAGTAGCGATGCTTATCCATTTATAGTAGCGAATAATCAAAAAACAAGACTTCTAAGTGATATGGATAAAATAATAGGCGCTGAATACAAAGCTACATTAATACCTAGAATATCTAAGTCTTTTTTACGAGCGATTACTAAAACAATGATTAGTGTAAAAGCTAATAAAGAGAATTTATATTCTGGCATAGGTGTTGATTTGGTAAATAATTTATTAAACCATTCTGATATTAGATACTTTATAGGTTTACCTAAAAACTATCAAGCAATTAGAATTGCAAATAGTGGAAGTATAAATATTGCAAGTCCAAATTCTCAAACACTATTTTCACAAGAATTAGATATAAATAAACATTATGTAATACTTGTAAAAATTCCTACAATAGGAACTGAATATATAACAATATTTGAAGAAAGGTAAAAAAATGAAAAAATATATCTTAACAGCTTTTGCTGTATTTTTATGTTCGTGTGCTAACAATGCAAATGTAATCAAAAACAATCAATGCTTTAATGTAAGCTATTTAGATGAAGATTTAAATAAAATTCTAAAATGCGAAGAAAGAAGCAATAATGATTTTAATAACCTAATAATTAGTATTGAACTTACTAATATAAGCAATAATGAACTAAATCTTAAATACTCACAAGATTGGTTTTATGATAATGGTATGCATGTTGATAATTTAGGTTTAGCTAAAAAAGAGCTAACACTACAACCAAAAGAAACAAAATATATAAAATTAGGTGCTCCAGCAAACGCACATAATTACAAAATAAAAATTAACAAATTTAATTAAGGAGAAAAAATGAAAAAATACTACACACTAGCTTTAGCACTAAGTTTAGGAGCTTGTGCAGCTGCACCAAGTTATGTCGTTGATGAAGTAAATAATGGCAAAAATCAGCCTGTTTCACTAGGTATTGATGATATAGATTTACAAAATGCGGCAAGAGATTTGATTAATTCTATGTTAGCAAGCCCTGTTTTTGCTACTTCAAATCCAAACGAACGCCATATTCTTGTAATGAGTAGGATTACTAATGATACAATGCAACATTTTGATACAGATATTCTTACTAAAAAAATAAGAATTGCTTTACTTAATTCTGGTCGTGTTTATGTAACAACAGCAATTGGAGCTAATGGGGCTGAGGATAATATGACCCACGCTACAAGAGAATTAAGAGATAATGACGAATTTAATCAAAAAACAATCGCTAAAAAAGGCACAATCTTGAGTGCAAATAGGTCTTTAAGCGGTAAAATAATTCAAAGAAATACTAGAATTAAAGGAACTTTTAGTGATTCTCAAAGAGTTGATTATTATTTCCAAATGACGGTTACAAATCTTGATAATGGCTTAGCAATTTGGGAAGATGAAATAAAAATTAATAAACTTGGTTCAAATAGGAGTGTAGCATGGTAAAAAAAATAGTTTTATCTTTGGCATTAAGTTCAGTTGTTTTTGCAAATACTTGCGAAAATCCGGGAAATGATATAGAAACATTAATAAAATGTGCAAAAAGTGAGCTTTTAGCAAAAAATCCAAATGCTAAAGTTTATATAGAAACAATATCAATTCCAAAGCATCCAAACGACCCACAATATTATGATTTTTTAAGTGCAAAGTATAATGAAGCATTTTTAAAAATTAAATCTAATTTAGCAATGAAAATGGCAGGAAACTTAGTTGCAAAAGAAATTGCTAAAAAGAATGATCATAGTAAAATGCCAGCAGAATTAGTAGAAGAAAGACTAAATAAAGAAATAGAGCGTCAAAGAAGACTAGAAGAAGCAAAAAATGAAAAAGAAGGTTTCTTAGATGGCTTAATGAATAAATTTTTCGGCAGTGATGATAAGATTGATTTGACAAAACCACAAATTGATGAAGAATTAAGACTTCGTGCAGAAGAAGTGCTATATAGCAATACTTTTAAAGAAGAAATGTATAAAGTAGCTCGTGAAGAAATATCAGGATTAATTCCTTATGAAAACTTTATAGTAGTTAGTGATAATGGTGAAACAGAACTAGGAATAGTAGCATATACATCACCTAAGTCAAGAGAATTAGCAAGAGCTTTAGCAGGTGGCTATAAAGCAAATGCTACAAACAATGAAGAACAATGTAAAAGTGCTGATGCAGTAGTGAATGCTTTAGGCTCAAGTGATAATAAAATAAATAAATTAGGTTTAAAATTCTTTTACAACGAAGCTTGCCAACCATCACTTTTAGCTTTTGGAATGGATACTTATAAGATTGAGGATGGAATGACTAATGAATATAAAAGTTCAAGTTATTCAGTAGCTCAAATATTAGCAGAAAAAACTTTAGCTACTTTTGTAAAATCATCTATTTATACTTATACAAATGCAGATAAAACTACTGATACAGTTCAAAAAGCCTATACAACTTTAATTAAAAAAGGTGCAAATGAAAGTGCAACTGGTGGTAAAGAAACTAGATCAGATAGCTATTCTGATTTAGAAGAATTTTTTAGCTCTGAAGCACAAATGAGCCTAGTAGGTGTTGAAGTTGCTGATAAATGGACTAAGCAATTTGATACACACGGAGTTGCTGGGGTTATTATGTATTATTCACCTACAAGCATAGAACAAGCAAAGCAAGAAAGAAAAGAAATCAAAGGTGATTTAGATAAAAAAACATTAGGCTCAAAAACAAGCGAAATTCCATCAAGTGGTAATGCAAAAGTAATTCGCTCTAAAAATATTGATGTTGATGATTTCTAGGATTAAATTATGAAAAAGATATTAATTGTTTTTTTAGGCTTATTTTTAGTAAGCCTAAATGCTAAAGTAGTAACTACAACTAGCACAAAAACTGCTACCGGAGAAGGCTATGGCATTACATACGAGCAAGCAGTAGATAATGCTTTAGCAGAAGCTGTTTTGAAATTAAACGGAGCTTATGTTAAAACTAGACAAGAAGCTCAAATTAGTGCGATAAAAAGTGGTGATGAAAATGAGATTTATAAACACTTTAACCAACAAATTAGCAAAGCAACAAATGGTCGCTTTAGCTCTTTTGAAGTTATAGAAAATACAAAAACAGAAGATGGATTTAGAGTAGTCGTAAGTATTCAAAAAACAGCAGTTTCAAAAAAATACGAACTAGCCGGAATGAAAAACGATAGAAGAAAAATCATCGTAGCACCTGCTCTAAGTCCGAATAATTTTTCTTTATTAGGAAGAGATAGCGAACAAATAACAAGAGATTTAAGGTTTAAAATAGAAAGCAATATCCACAAAACTCGTAAATTTGATTTATTGGATAGACAAGAAGGAGAAGCATTAGCTGTTGAAAGAGATATAATTTTAAATGACGCAAATAAAGATGAAGCTTTAAAATTAGGTCAAAATCTAGGCACTGATTATATATTACTTTACACCATAAGCGATGTTAATACAACTAATAAAAATTACTCAATTATTGGCAGTGGTAGTAGTTCTAAAGTAAGTGTTAGTATAAATTATCAAGTTATTACATTTGCAACTAGACAAATAAGATTTGCTGATAGCATAAACCTTGATATAAAATCTAAAGATTATGATAGCATTTTAAACAATATTGCAAGCACTATTGTATTAAACACTCAAGCTGCTATTTATCCGCCAAAAATAGAAAAAATCAGCAATAATCAAGCAGTTTTTACTCAAAGCCTACCTATAAATACACAACTAGAATGCTATAAAAAAGGCGATAAAATCTATGATAGTTACACAAAAGAGCTAAACGGCTACGAAGAAATTTTTAGTGCTTTAGTGCAAGTAACTAATGCAAATGCTAAAACAAGCTATGCAAAAATACTAGAAGGTAATGCAAATAAAGGCGATATTTGTAGATTTAAAAATATTGGCAATAACTCTACAAGTAATGATGCAAATGGAAAAGATGTAAAAGATATAACACCGGTTCAAGGTGGTGGATTTATATTTTAAAAATAAAAAGAATTTGATTTATTCAAATTCTTTTATCATACAAATTCTTACTATCTTTATACGCCATTAAAATAGCTAATAAATCTCTTTCATCTTTGATATTTTGAATATTAATTTTGCTAAGTATTTCTTCCATACTTTCACGAGTGCTTGTGCCTTTTACTTCTATTTTTTCTCTAGGCTTTTCTTCTTCATATTCAGCTTTTATTTTTAGATATTCTTTTTTAAAATCATCTATGCTTATTTTTTCATCTGCAAATAATCTAAAAAGCCTTTCATCATCACTAAAATTAAATCTTAAATCATCATAATATGTAAAGCTACCACTACTACTATTTATAGGATTTGCTTGCAAAAAGCTTTGCAAATCTTTTTTAATCTCTATATCAGAATGCTTTGCAAAAGCTCTTTGATAAATACTATTTGTCTTATAATCATTTTGAACTTGTAAAAACAAATCAAACATATCATTAGGCTTAGCAATTTGGCTAAGCTCTTTGCTTAAATCTATCTTTTTTAAATCTTTATTATTTGTATTAATAAGATTTATTTGATTTAAAGATGAGTTAATTTGCATTTATGTCCTTTTGTTTATAAACTCGGTTTCTAGCATAGATAAAACATAAGCATCATAGCTATCTTTTTGCTCTCTTAGAGATTTTACCAAGTTTGCTAAGTTTTCTTTATACACATTTAAATCGCTCTTTACTTCAATCGGTTCTCTTTTAATCTCTTTAGTATCTAGCTCTTTTGCTGCTAAATCCTTAGTAATTGCTAAAAGCCATCTAGGTTTAAATTCTTCTATGCTTAAATCACTATTCAATAAGCTTTCTAGCTCATCATTTAAGGCGATTTGTCCGTTTATTGAATTTGAATTAGTCATAATAAAGCTTAAAAGTTCGCTTAATTCATTTAAACTACTTTTATCATCAAGCCCTAATAGTTTGCCATAAATAGTAACTTCGCCATTCTTACTAACCCCACTAAAACTCTTACCCCAATTATCGTGATTATATAAATTAGAAATGCCTTTTAAATCATCAGAGCTTACTGGCTTAGAATTTAAATCTTTATTAGTTTCAGTCCTTATCTCATCTCTTAAAAATATTTGCCTTAAATCCAAAATACTCTGATTGTTATTTATAATTGTCATTTTAACTAAACCCTTTTATCATATAAATTCTCGCCATTTTTATACGCCATTAAAATAGCTAATAAATCTCTTTCATCTTTGATATTTTGAATATCAAGTTTGCTTAAAATATCTTCCATACTTTCACGAGTGCTAGTGCCTTTTACTTCTATGGCTTCAAATGGTGTTTTATCTTCAGTTTGTTCTTCTTTTTCTTCTTGTTTAATTTCTTCTTTTGTATTTATTGCATTATTTCTTAAATTTTCTTTTTCTTTAACTCTAGCTTGTAATTCTTCAACGCTTGGCATTTTCTTACTATCTATATAACCTAAAGGAAAATCATCAGGCAAACCTAAAGATGGCATATTTAGTGAGTTTAGTGTTCTATCAAGCTCTTTTTTATCAATTTCTACCCAATTTTGTTTATATTCTTTGCAAATTTCTTCTACTAAATCAGGGTCTAATGCTCCAAACACACAATAACTTGCCTTTTCTCCAAGATTTAGATTTTTATCATTTAAAGGATTATAAGTTGGATCGTTTTCTAGCTTTTGCTGAGCTAGTTTTAGATATTCTAAACTAGCCTTTCCATCTTCATAATAAGGTTTATTAGCTTGAATATCTAGGTTATCATTTTTTTTACTAATTTTAGTTGTTGGATATGTTATATAAGAATTAGCCGTTATTTTCATAATCATCTCCTTTATCATCTATATCAGCAAAATTAACAAAAACTTTAAAAATATAAAACTTATTTAAATTTCTTTTATTTGACTTGGGCGTGGTAAATTTGGCTTTAGTTCTTTTGTAATATTTGGCTTAATTATTAGAGCGTATCCACCTAAACCATCTTTATCCCATACGCTATAAAATTCTTTTTTAGAGCTTAGATATTCGCCAAAGCTTGGGTCATATACTTTCACAAAATCCCCATTAATATTATTTACCACTACAAAATGTGGAAATCTCGGGTCATTTTCAATCTTTACTATAAAAGGCACGAATATTTTTTCAAATATATTACGATTTAATTTATAAGCTTTTGCATTAAAACCCAATTTATTTAACGCATTATTTAATTCATTAAAACTTAGCATATTAGTATTTTTATCTAAAACTTCTAAAATATCTTTTTCACTAAAACGCTTGATATTTGTTAGATTTAGTAATGTCGCTATACTACTTGCCCCACAAGATTCTTCATAACTTTGTCTTACTACGGAGTTATTTTTGATTTGTCTATAAGACTTCACTGCAAACTCGGCATTAAGACAAGTTATAGTTATAAAGATTATTAGAATTTTTGCCATAAGCTAATACCAAACACACTATCAGGAGCAGCTGAACCACCACCAAAACTAGCGTTAAAACTGATACTTGTATCATCATTTATACTATAAGTTGAGCCTACACTATATGTTGGGATACTTCTTAGATTTGTATATTTTACACCATTGATTTTCTGAGCTGCTTGAAAACTCTGTGAAGCTTCTAAATCAAGCGTAATTTTAGGGCTTAATACTATACTAAGATTTGCACCAAAATTATAAGAATTTCCATAATTTATCGCTAGTTTATCAAAAGTCCTAGTATCATTATATGTAAATCCCATATAAATACCCCAAATAGCAGGGTCGCTATATCCTTTTAAGTTTAGCTTAGCTGAATGTGATTTAAAATAAAAACTTTTATTTGTATCAAGTGCTTTTTCTCTTTGTAATAATCCTGCTTGATAAGAAAAACTAAGTATTTTATCACTAAAACTATCAAATCTATAATTAAACCCAAGCCACAAGCTCTCAAATGAATAATGAGTTTCACTCATAGGCTTACCCGTAAAAAAATTACTATATTCATTTCTAGTAGCATTAGCGCCAATTGAAGTTATAAAATCAAGCTTGTTATTAAATGAATATATCAAAGTTTCATTCAAACTAAGCCTTTTATTATCAGTCCAAATCACAGGATCGCCTCCTATTATTAGACTTGGATAACTTGTGTAGATATTAGCATTCCCGCTAGTGATTAAACTAAGACTTGTAATGCTTCTAAGTCCGATTTGTCTTTTAAAAAGACTATCAATAGTAATAGCATCAGAGCCAAATAAAAAGCTTAAAGTAAATGCTATAAAAAATAACTTTTTCAAACTCTTCCTTTCAATTTAAAATATAAAATTTCAAACCCTTTTATCATATAAATTCTCGCCATTTTTATAGGCTAAAAATATAGCTAATAAATCTCTTTCATCTTTAATATTTTGAATATTAATTTTGCTTAAAATATCTTCCATACTTTCACGAGTGCTAGTGCCTTTTACTTCTATGGCTTCGAATGGTTTTTTATCTTTAGTTTGTTCTTCTTTTTCTTCTTGCTTAATTTCTTCTTTAGATTGTGATATTTGCAAATCTTCGTCTGTATTAGAAAAAATACTTTTCATTAATTTATTTTTTTCTTCATCATTTATGCTATCTGAAGTTAATTTATCTAAATTTTTGAAAAGTTTATTTAGAGTTTTTACTAATTCTTCTGGATCAATTGCTGGAGTATTTTCCCATTCTATTTTTCTTTGTTCTACAATATCAGGGTCTAACGCTCCAAATAAAGCTAGATTAAGTATTTCGCTTTTATCTAAGTTTTTATCATTAAAAGGATTGTAAGTCGGATCGTTTTCTAACTTTTCTTGAGCTAGTTTAAGATATTCTAAACTAGCCTTTCCATCTTCATAATAAGGTTTATTAATTTTGCTTTGATTATTCATATAAGTATTTGAAAAATTATTTACTCCATTAACCATCATAACAAATCCCTATACTTTCATATCAAATAAACTTATATTTTTTTGGCTGTATTGTAAAGCCACTTGCAAAAACTCTTCAAATGTTTCATAACTATCTATATCTTTAGGAGCTTTTAGATTTTTACCACTTAGCATTTCATAAGCTAGTTTTTCATACCAATTTAGTATTTTTTTATATTCTTTTGCTAATTCTTCACTTCTTGCTCTTTTAAAATCTTGTGATAATCTATTTGCTTCATCAGCTAAGTATTTTGGCATTTTTGAAATATCGCTTTGAGTTATTAAACCTTTTGCTACCATAGAATTAAGTGGTTTTGCGACATTTTGTGCGAATTCTTTATAATCTACAAATCTATCCCCGCCACTCATCTTGCCCCAATAAGTTCTCTCGCCTTCTACTAAAAAATGATTATTTCTTAATACGGCTATTAATATTCCACCACGACTTACATCTCCTTGATTGTTTTTATAATTATCGCCTTTAGCGTCCCATAAAATAGAATAACCTTGAGAAAAACTATCGCTATGCACGGGAAACATATCCATTTTGCCATCACCATCATAATGAAATAGTGTATCAGCACCCTTTATTCTTTGAAAATCTCGTGCATGAATATTCTTATCATTATAATCTTCAAAATCATATCTAGTTTGTAAAATCTTGCCTACACTAAAGGTACTATTATCTATCTCAAACCCACATGGCAAATTGTTAATATCTTCTTTACTAAAAAATTCTTTAGAGTTTAAAAAATCTTCACTTACAACTTGGCTTAAGACTTTATAAGCATTTCCAACGCTTTTTGCTATATCAATTTCCATGAATCTTTTACCTATTATATGAGCTTTATTGTTTTGTTCTACTAAAGATTTTAAACTATCGCTGTGGATTTTATAATTATCCGGAATACCTGCGGCTTTATTAAAATCACTTGTAAAAAAGCCATCTTTATCAACTCCGTATCCTAATACTTCACCTACCTTTTTATCATCTGCTTTATTGTCTACTTTTTTAATCTCGTTATTTGTTTCTTTTTTGCTTATATTAGTTATTTGATATGTTGAATAAGAATTTATTTTCATAATTATTCCTTTAGGTAGGGTTCTATTAGAACCCTAATGCAAAATTACCATGCTCTTTTATAGCTTGCATATAAATATCATTTCTAATAGCTTTGTTAAGTGTTAAATTTCTAAGCCAAGAATTACCCGTAATAGCTCTAGTTTTACCAGTATAATAATTTACAGCTTTAGGATCATAACTATAACTATATTGACTTCCTATAAATTGAGGAATTTTTGTTTGAGTAAAAGAAATTGCCAACAATTCTCCATTCATTAATCCAATTATTGCTTCATTAAATGCATTTTTTTGCATATATGATGCATTATCAGTTTTTTTAAAATCATAACCATACATATATACTGCTCTTTTATCTAATTCATTATCACCAAACAATACCACATGATTTGTTTGCAATAAATTTGCACTATGAAATGTAGTATTGAAATAACTTACGATATACCCGCCATGAACTTTATTCATCTCTTCAGTATTTAAAACTTTAACACCTAATGAATTATCACTTATAGCACCTTTGCTAATATCTGCTAATAAATCATTAGCATTAGCACTTAAGCCTAAAATGGCAATTAAAGATAAAACTTTTAATGTTTTTTTAAACATTTTTTCTCCTTTGTTTTGAAATAAAATCTCATAATACTTTAACTAATTTTAAATAAAACTTAATATTAAAAATATTATTAATATTTGTTACTTTTCGTAATATTTTTAAATAATTCATAATTTTAAATTCCTTTAAAATTAATGGAATTTGAAATAGGAATTTAAACTTTTATATCAAATAAACTTATATTTTTTTGGCTAAAACTAAAAGCTAATTTTAATAAATCTTCAAAACTCATTATATTAGATTCTTTACTAGGTTTTTCTATACCCATTAATTCTCTTATCTTTTTCATAAATTTTTCTAAAGTTTCTCTTTCTGCTTTGATTTGCTCTGGAGTTAAGACAAGATTATTATTTCCAGCTAAGGCACTTGTGATATTTTTCCCCTCAAAATCACCATCTTTTATAGGACTAAACATTAATTTTGAATATGTATCGTAAGAAGAAAAAGCACTTCTTTCTTTTAAACTCTTATCAAATCTATTAAATTTAACATAATCTTTTAGCCATCTTGGCATACGCTCAACTTCAGCACTTGTAAAGCCATTTTCACCCCTACTAATAAGCTGTGCTCCAAGTGCCATATCAAATGCATGAAAATCTTGCCTACTGATATTTCTATCATAACCGCTAAATTTACCATCATAAGTAGTCTCTGCTTCTATAACTGCTCTTATATCGCTTGATAAAAATCCCATAAGAAGCCCGCCTCTTGTAAATTCTCCCTTTTCGTTTTTATATCTATTCTCAGCAGGGTCAAAATTGCTTATATATAATTTATCTTCTTCTAATATTTCCTTACTACGAAAAACAGTGGTATTTGGCTTAGTTCTATCTTCATTTCTATAATGAAAAAACATACCACCAACATCTTCAGTTTTTTTATCAAAATTAACATTTGAAAACTCATATGGACTTTGCAATATTTTTGTCACTTCAAAAGTTCCTTTTTTGATAACATAACCTTGTGGAAATTGCTTTATATCTTCGGTGTTAAAAAAATCTTTAGAGTTTAAAAAATCTTCACTTACAACTTGGCTAAAAAGTGTATAAGCGTTATTAACAGTTTTTGCTATATCAATTTCATAATACTTTCTATATGCTCTTAAAGAATTGTTATTTCTATCTACTAGATTTTTTAAAGTATCGCTGTGGATTTTATAATTATCCGGAATACCTGCGGCTTTGTTAAAATCACTTGTAAAAAAGCCATCTTTATCAACTCCGTATCCTAATACTTCACCTACCTTTTTATCATCTGCTTTATTATCTACTTTTTTAATCTCGTTATTTGTTTCTTTTTTGCTTATATTAGTTATTTGATATGTTGAATAAGAATTTATTTTCATAATTATTCCTTTATTTTAAACTCTTTTATCATATAAATTCTTGCTATCTTTATATGCCATTAAAATAGCTAATAAATCTCTTTCATCTTTGATATTTTGAATATCAAGTTTGCTTAAAATATCTTCCATACTTTCACGAGTGCTTGTGCCTTTTACTTCTATGGCTTCGTAAGGTTTTTCTTTAGTTTGTTCTTCATCTATTTCTTTTGCTTTGTTTCTTTTAGTTTCTATCTTTTCTTTAATCTCTAAATATTTTTGCTTAAAATCATCTACATTTAGGTTATCATCTGCAAAAAGCTCCATAATCTCATTAGCGTAATCTTTGGGTATTTTAAAAAATCTACCACTTAAATCAAGCCCATCAATACTATTATCTTTTAAAAATTGAACTAAATCTTTTACTTCATCAGCACTTGCGTTGCCTTGATATGCCTTTTGATAAATACTATTAGTTTTAATGCCGAATGCTACTTGAGCCTTTAGCTTAAACTCGCTAAGCCTTGCATCATCGCCTTTTTGATATTTAAATACTTCTTCATTGCTTGGTAATTGCTCGTTTGGGTCTTTTTCGTAAGTAATTATTCCTTTTAGCATTTCGTTTTCTAAGGCTTCATAAATCTTACTGCCTTTTTCATAAGCTCCTATTTTACTAAGCACAGCATTTGGATCATATGTGCCCCATTCATCTTGTGGGGCGTCTTTTAAAATATTTGCGATTTGTTCTTTTAGATTATCTTTAGGAGTTTGAGTGGTTGGAATTTGATTTTTAATATTTGTTTGATAATTTATATAATTGTTATTTGTTATTTGCATTTTAAACCCCCGTTATTTTTCTATATCGGTAGGTTTAAAAAAATATTAATAGATATTTAATTTATATCTGAACTCTTTTATAAAAATCCTTAGCATTAGCCCTAAAATCATTTGAATAATTATTGTTTAATAAAGCATCTACTGCTAAACTCTGACTTAACTCTCTTACCTTTTCTTTTAATTTTTTCTCATCTTCAAACTTATCTAAATAATCTTGGATTTTTTCCTTGCTAAGTCCTGTTAATAATTCTAGCTTTGAAATATCTATGCCTTCATTTGGATTAAGCTTACTTAGTGCATCTTCTATAATCATTCTTTCTTTATATTCATCTTTAATCTTAGTTGCCCCACTATCGCTTACCTTAAGCCCTTGTGTGCCACCTAGAAAACTTACAAATAATCCTGCATTAGAAATCTCACCATCTTTTATATAAGGACTTAAATCAAAATTAAGCTTTCTGCTATTATTTACGCTTAAATCATAATCAAACTTAAAGCCTATTTGTAAAGCATTTTCCTTATTCTCATAATACTTATTGCCAACATTTGCGTGTGAATAATCAAATGTATAGCCATTATTGATTTTAAGTCCAACCAAATCAACATAATTTGGCATATTAGCAATATCATCTTTGCTAAACTCGGCTACATTTCCTACAATTTGCTCGTATAATCTAAACTGGTGTTTGATAGTGTCTGCGTAATCAATATTTTCATAAATATTATTAAAAATCCCAACTTGTGGCATAGTCATTAGGTTATTTTGTCTTGAGATTTCTTTTAGTGTGCTTGAATGGATTTTAAAATCATTTGGCAAGCCTGCAGCTTTGTTAAAATCAGCTCCTAAAAAGCCACTACTATCAACGCTATAACCAAACTCGGTAGCATTGTAAATCTTAGCTTTTGTTAAATCTCCTTGCCAAGATATATTAGAATTTAGCTTAGTTAAATCGTGAGTATTATCAAATACCTTAAATCTTGAATTATTAAACCTATCTATAAAGATATTTGAAGCGTCTATTATGTCTTTATCTAGCGAATACTTAGCTTGAGTTTCTAGCTTAGGATTTACCCTTGCAAATTCACTTGCAAAAATAGATGAAAATGATACACCTGCAGCCTTTTGAGCTTTTTGAAGTTTGGCTTCATCAAAAATTGAAATACTTTCTATTCTCATTTGCTCTCCTTTAAATATTTATTTAAAAAAGCAAAAATCATTCCTTAATATTTTGTTACTTTTTTACACAACTTATAAAAAATATAAGTATTTTTATTATTTTATTTAATATTTATAATTAAGATTAGCTTTAAAAAATTAAAAAGGATTATAAATGATGCAGATGCGTTAGCGTCTAGCTAAACTTTCTAGCTAGACGCAAAAATGAATAAAAAGCAAGCGTGGGCTAGAAAGAAAATGTAAAAACATTTTCTTTAATTGTTGTGCGGTAAGCACCTTAAAAATTAAAGGAAAACAAATGAAAAAATTATTAATATTTTTATGTTTATTAAGCTTAAATGCTGATGAAAAATTAATCAAAATCGGAGTAACTCCATATCCAACTGCTATGATTTTAGAAAATGTAAAAGACTTGGTTGAAAATCAAGGATACAAACTAGAAATCATAGAATTTGATAATTACATAGTCCCAAATTATGCTCTAAATGATAAAGAATTAGATGCGAATTTTACTCAAATTAGACAATTTTTAGAAAGCTTTAACGAAGAAAGAGGGACAAATCTAGTTAGTGCAGGAAAAATATTTCTAGGTCCAATGGCAGCGTATTCAAATACTATTAAAGATATTAAAGATTTGCCTAAAAATGCCTTAGTTTATATACCAAGCGACCCTATTAATGGTGCTAGAGCTTTAGATTTACTAGCCTTAAATAATATAATAAGCTTTAATGAAGATGCAAAATCTAGCACAAAATCAGTATTAGATATTAAAGATAATCCATTAAAACTTACAATAAAAGAAATAGAAGCTCCACAACTAACAAGAACACTTAATGAATGTGATTTGGCGATAATTAATACAAATTACGCCCTACTAGCAGGACTAAATCCTATTAAGGATTCTATATTGCACGAAAGTAGTGATAGTGATTATGCTAGCGTTTTAGCTGTTAGAGCCAATGATTTAAATAGCCCTAAAACTAAAGCTTTGCTTAAGGCTATGAGAAGTGAAAAAATGAGAGAGTTTTTAAATACTAAGTTTAAAGATATATTAATTCCAAGTTTTTAAGGAGAATTTATGCTAAAAGCAAACAATCTTTCTAAAATATCATTTAAAAATCTTTATATTGAGCAAAAGAATTTGAGTGATTTTAAGAGTAAGGACGCAAGTGAGTGGGATAAAAAAGCTCAAAGTTTTAATGATTACGCAAAACACGAAGCTTATGTGAGAGAATTTTTAAAGCAAGTTGATTTTAGTGGGTGTGATAGTTTGCTTGATTTTGCTTGTGGGAGTGCTTTTTTAGCTAAGCACTCTTTAATAAACAATATTACTTTATGTGATTTTTCTCCTAAAATGCTTGAGTTTGCTAAGATAAATTGCCCTAATGCAAGGATAATTCAAGGCTCTTATGATGATTTAGATGGTAGTTGGGATTTGGTGTTTGCTAGTAGGTGTTTAGATGTTAATGACCTAGCAAAAGCATTGCAAATTCTTTTAAACTGCACGAAAAAAAGGCTATATTTTACATATAAAATTGACAATTCTTACATACACGAAAAAATCATAAATGCCCTTGATTTAGACATAATTGCAACGCCTAATTATATTTACGCTGCAAATATTTTAAATGAGCTTGGGTATTTTTTCACTTTAAATAAAATCACTATAAAAAATCAAAATTATTATAAAACTTATGAAGATTTGCAAAAAAGCGTTGAGTTTTCTTACAAAAAACTAAATGATATTCAAATTGAAAAACTAAAAAATCTATATGAAAACGATAAAGATTTAATAAAACAAGAATTAAGCTGGGCTTTATTTTGCGTAGAAAAATAAGCCCCATATTAAAGGGCTTAAGATTATTTAAACTCTATTGTAAAGGTATTTTTAGTATTTGAAAGATACTCAAATCCTGCTTTAGGAACAAATTTTATAGTATCTTTTGTGTATGAAGAATTTGAAATATTATGAAAACTATTATTAATAAATTGAGTGCTGTTATAGGTTGGTATAAAGTCAATTTTAGACAATAAATCATCTAAAATAATATTATCTTTAATAAAACTTAATTTCCCATCTACCTCATCATAATACCCAAAATCATAATCTTTTTTAAATTCTAAAGCTTGATTAGTAGTATTAATATCTTTAAACATTAAGCCTGTATAAGCTATATCATAAACATTATTATAAGTTATATTAAACTCATCTTTACCATCTACATAGACACTGATTGTAACCTTTTGTAAAGGTCTTGGCTTGTCCTTTTTGAAAGTAAATTGCGTAGTATTTTTATAGCTTGCCTCATCTTGCGAGTATTCGTTTAGATTAGATAATCTTGTATTTTCTCCTAAATTATTAAAAGCCAATTTAAATGCTTGATTTAAATCGTTTTTGCTAATGTGTAAGGTTTTTAAATTGCCTTCATTTACTACTAAACCATTTAAATTGCCTACATCTATCATTAAATTTATATCATTTTTAAACTTTGTTGGAACAAATTTGTTATTAGAATTTGAACTTAACAAATAAAGATTATAAACCAAGCCCGCATTATCTCCTAGCATAAGTTTATCATAAGCTATATTTTTAATACCTATTGAATTGTCTTGATTAAGTTTGCATTTTTGCATATCTTTTTTGCAAGTTATATATTCGTTTTTAATAGCCTTTGTTTGTGATAAAAACTCAATATTTAAGGCTTTTTTAATAGGTATAAAACAAGAAATTTTTCCATTTTTTAAAGTATTTGCACTATCTAAATCAAATTCATCTTGAATACAAATATCTAATTCTTGGTCGTGTTTTGTAAAATTAGTTTCTGCTAATTCTATTAAACCATCAGTAGCTAAAGGAAAATTAATATTTAAATCAAACTTACCATTATTTATAAAAGCTACTCCATATTTTTCTTTATTTCTTACACGATTGTCGTTAGCAAAAATTGTAATTTTATTATTTTCATTATTTAATAAGGCAAATTTTTTAGTAGTATTATCATAACTAATCACTAAATTAGCTATTCCAATTGCTAGATTTGAATAATTTTTCAATTCTCTTGATACAAAACTATTTAAAGTATTTTGAAATGCTTCTTGATTTAACGATGAAATGCCTAAACTAAATTCTTTAGGTCTAATAGCAAAATCATTGCTAGCAAAAGTATAGTTATAATTATCATTTATCATTTGTTCGCATACTAATTCATTGTTTTGATTAGTCTTTTCAAAATACTGATTATATTTAATACTTGTTTGTTTGATTGCTTGATTTGTCTTTATCCTAAGGATTAATTCATCATTTAATAAATACTTACCAGCACACGCACCTTCAGTGATTTTATCTATTTTAGAATTTGCATTATAGACATTAAGAATTTCAAAATTAGAATTAGGCAAAAAGTCAATATAAACTCTACTAATATTTGAATATTTATTGCTAAGCCCTATGAAATATTCTTCATTTTCTAGCATAGTATTTACTAATTTTGCCTTTTTTACATTAGAGTTTTTAGCATTATTTATAATTACTTTTTCATTATTATTGGTATATAAAGTATATATATTTTGATAATCATTTACTAAAGGAATGCCAACAGAACCTTTGATTATACTTTTACCACTTTCTTGAAATATAGGTCTTTCAAAACCCCTAATTCTTTCTGTAATTTCAATATTTTTTTGATTAATTAAACAATTGCCTAAATTAAAAACCAATTCTTTAGTATTTTCTACTAGATTTAATTGGCATTTTGATTGTTTGCTACCACTCATATAATATTTAGCGTCAGCTTCTCTTTTTAATAAAGCTTTATTTCTATCCTTTAAATAGATTTTTTCATTTTTAATTTCTAAATTACTAGCGTCTGGATAAAAACTTAATTTAATTTCGCCTTTAGCTATCGAATTTAAAGCTCTTAAATTAATACTAAATTTAACTTCTTCTCCTGCGAATGTTGATTCGTATATACCCTTTCTAACAAGAGAGCTTTTATGAATACTATAATTTGTAATCAAATCACTTGAATAATACTTACTATTTTGATGAGAATATTTAAAATTACTAGACCTAATTACATTCTTACCTAAATTACTTGTATCATAAGCAAAAATATCAAAAATATAGCACTTACCTTCGTTTTGTCTAGGTAAAGGATATGATGAATATTCATTATATGCAGCTCTTAAATTCTTTAAAAATGCCTTTTCCTTAAAAATATCACTATAAAAAATATGAGAATTTTTAGCTTGCATATTTCTTATTTGCTTAAATCTGTCTTCCCAATCACTAGTCATATTAACACTTGGATTTGCTATTATGTAGTTATAAAAGTCGTTAATTAATTTATTATCTTCATTATTTGTAGTTTTTATAGGACTTTGGTCAATTAGATAATAAACAGCATCATTTAAAGTCTTTTTATATTCTATTTTAATTCTACCGGTAGTATCCACTGAATACAATTTATAAAGCTCTTCTATATATGTTTTAATATTATTTTTATTTTCTACTATAAATGAAAAACTATCTTGATTAGAATTAATTAAGCTCTTATAAGAATTATCATCAGCACTTGATGAATAAAATTCTAATGTATTTGGGTTTGCTTTAGCATTGATTATATCTAAATACCCCCCCCCGTTGAGCTTTTTATCATTATTTAAACAATAAATTATTTTATTATTCTCTGCCTTTATTCCTAAGCTAGAGCATAGTTTTAAATAATCGCCTAAAAACTCATTATAACCATTAACATTGCCTAAAGATGGGTTTAATAAACAATCATTTATTTGTTTAGAATAATTTTTGTCTTGAATAGTATATACGATACCGAATTTTAATTCATCTGCAAAAATTAACAAATTAAATAAAAGTAATATAATAATTTTCAAATAAAACTCCAAAAATATATAAAATTCCGTTAGTTTAGCATAAATTTTTTGTAAATTATATAGCATAAAATAATAAAATTTATTTAGATAAATTAGTGGTAAATAAATTTAGGAGTAAAATAATCTTTTATCAAAAAGGATAGATTATGAATAAAAATACCTTGATTTTAAGTTTTATTATTGCTTCAAGATTTTTTGGGCTTTTTATTGTTTTACCTGTGATTAGCTTGTATTCGCATAAGTTAAACGGAGCTAATGATGTATTGGCTGGACTTATTGTTGGAATTTACGCAATTTTTCAAATGATTTTTAGTGTTCCTTTTGGAGCATTAAGTGATAAAATCGGTCGTAAAAAGACTATGCTTATGGGACTAATAATCTTTATAATAGGTTGTTTAATTTGTGCAAGTGCAAGTGATATTTATACAATGCTTGTTGGTAGGGTTTTACAAGGTATGGGAGCAATTGGCGGGGTTGCTACTGCTATGATTGCTGATTTAACTAGCGAAAAAGATAGAGCAAAAGCAATGGCGTTAATGGGTGGAGCTATTGGACTTAGCTTTGTTGTAGCTATTATTTTGGGTTCTGTTATTGCTAGTTTTTTAGGGCTTGGGGCTTTATTTTATATAAGTGCGATTTTAAGCGTTTTATGTATTGTATTATTAGCCTTTTTACCTAAAGAAAAAGAAATTATAAAACAAGAAAAAATACCTTTTAAAGAAGCATTCATAAGTGCAAATCTAAACAAACTTTATCTAACTTGCTTTTTACAAAAAATGCTAAGCTCAAGCACCTTTATGCTAATTCCTTTAGCTTATGTAAATATATTTCATAAAAATAGTGATAATTTATGGATTATTTATAGCGTGGCTATGTTTTTTGGATTTTTGGCTATGGGAGTTGGTGGAGTTGTTGGCGAGTCAAAAGGCAAAAGTAAGACTATATTATTAAGCGGAGTTGCATTATTTTTCCTATCATATTTAATATTTTTAAGTTCTAATTATTATTTATTTTTCTTAGCTGTTATTTTATATTTTATTGCATTTTGTCTGCACGAACCTATTATGCAAAGCTCAATTTCTAAAATTTGCAAAGCTAGACAAAAAGGTTTGGTATTAGGATTTTCAAATTCTTGCGGATATTTTGGCTCGTTTTTAGGAGCGTTTTTATGTGGGATTTTTATGCACGCTGATTTGGAAAATGAGTTTTTAATGCTGATTGCTTTTGTTTGTGCTATTTGGTTTTTTATCCTAAAAACTATGGATAATCCTAATGATTTTAAGACTTATAAATCTAATAAAGCTCCTTTAAAAGAAAGCGAATTTGTTATAGATATTAATAAAAAAGATGATATTTATTTAATCAAATATAATTCTAAGAAACTAAGCGAAGAAGAATTACAAAAATTATTTTAATAGATTAAAAAAGGTATAAATTATTAATTTATTACCTTTTTTTATATTTTCAAATTCTAATGATTTAACTCATAAACAATCTAAAATCAAGTTTTTCGTGAGCTAACATTCCTAAATCTAATTCATGATGAGTAGAAAACAAATGATATTTATTTAAATCATTTTCATCTAATAATTGCAAACTAAAAAATCCTTTTTCTATAAAACTTTTAGCAATTTGCATTGATTTATCAGCAGAGCGTTTAGCTAAATCTAAATTAATATGTAATAACTCGCTTGATTTTTTATAAGATAATGGTATAGCACGAGTTGCATTTTGAGTTAGTGTTTTTATACTTGAATATGCGTATTCAACAGCCATATTTTGCCCTAAAACACTAAAAGCAATAGCAGGATTACAAAATTCATCGTTCTCACAAGCCTTATAATACCAACTTGCATATTCATCGTGCATAAATTCTGTATTTTTTAAAGTAGCTCTTGCCATACTAATACCTGCAGCCTTGCATTCAGCACTAGCCATTGATGAATTAGCTACTTTTGCTAATTTTAATAAACTTAATTTTTTACCCTTTAAACCACAAGCAATAGCATAAATAGCACCATCGCTAGTAGCAAATACATCTAGCATATAACTTTCTAACCATTTTTGAAAGCTTGAAGCGTCTTTTACAACGCCCCAAGAAATATAGCTTTCTAAACCAAAACTATGCGAATAAGCACCATTTGCAAAGGCACTATCAAATAAAAACTGCCCTAACATTAGTGATGATGACTCGCGTGTTTTAAAGCATGACGCAAAACTTTTTGCGTTTTTTCATAGCTTACTTGATTTTCTTCTAGCCACTCAATTATTAAATAATCATCTTCAACTATCATAAAACCATCTTCAAAAACAGCAGGCATATGCCTATTACCTATTGAATGAGCTACAAAACCCATTTGCATCATATCTTTTGGCTTAATCAAAATTACACTCTGTGGCAAACATTCTATTACAAAAACTCTCTTATCATCTTCGCCTAAAATATCGCCATTATGAAAATGACCATTATCTAGGCTTATGCCAATTTCTACTCCACTATCACTTGTTAAGCGAAGTATGTGTTTTAATCTATCATCAGGCGAAACTTTTACATTATCTATCATTTTGCCTTTAGTATCATAATCTTTTATATTGCCTAGTATGGTTTTTACTATCATTTTTTCTCCTAAAATAAATAATATCTTTGAGTTAGCGGTAATTCTGTAGCTGGTTCGCTATATGCAACTTCTCCATCAACCGTTACTACATAAGTTTGTGGGTCAACTTCAATTTTTGGAGTTGCGTTGTTTAATTTCATATCAGATTTTTTAGCACTAGCTGCACCTTGTATTGGTAATACTTGTTTTTTAATTCCGTATTCTTTAGCAACATTTGCATCTACTGCCATTTTGCACATAAAACTATAGCAAGTTTCGTGTAATGCGACACCTAAAGCACCAAACATTTTTCTATGCATTACTGGTTGTGGAGTTGGAATTGATGCGTTGCTATCTCCCATTACTGAATGTAAGCAAAATCCACCTTTAATTATTAATTTAGGTTTAGTTCCAAATGATTTTGGATCCCATAATACTAAATCAGCGATTTTACCAACTTCAACACTACCTACATAAGTAGAAATTCCTGCTGCTATTGCTGGATTTATTGTATATTTTGCAATATATCTTTTAATACGCTCATTATCAGAATATTCACTATCATTACCTAATGCTCCACGCTGGATTTTCATCTTATGAGCTGTTTGCCAAGTTCTACTTACAACTTCACCAATTCTTCCCATAGCTTGAGAATCACTACTCATAATTGAGATTACACCCATATCGTGTAATACATCTTCAGCACCGATTGTTTCTTTTCTAATTCTACTATCAGCAAAAGCAACATCTTCTTTAACATTTTTACTTAAGTGATGGCAAACCATTAACATATCTAAATGCTCTTCAATAGTATTAACCGTAAATGGCATTGTTGGGTTTGTTGAAGCTGGTAAAATATTTGGCTCGCCTGCTAATTTAATAATATCAGGAGCATGACCGCCACCAGCACCTTCTGTATGGAATGTATGAATAGTTCTACCATTAATTGCTGCTTTTGTATCTTCTACGCAACCATATTCATTTAATGTATCTGTGTGAATACCTACTGATACATCAGCAATCTCTGCAGCTTTTAATGCGTTATCAATAGCACTTTTTGTAGTTCCCCAGTCTTCGTGAATTTTAAGTCCTGCTGCACCTGCACGAAGTTGCTCTAAATTCACTTCTACATTAGAACCATGACCTTTAGCATAAAGACCTATATTAATAGGTAAATCATCAGTGCCTTGAAGCATTCTTTTTATATTAAATATACCAGGGGTGCAAGTTGTAGCCTTAGAACCATCGTTTGGACCTGTTCCACCACCAAATAAAGTAGTAATACCATTGCTTAAAGCTTCATCAACTTGTTCAGGATTTATAAAATGTATATGAGTATCAATCCCGCCTGCTGTAACTATAAGACCTTCTCCTGCAAGTGCTTCAGTGCCAACTCCAGTTACAAAGTCAATATCATCAGTAATATCAGGGTTTCCACCTTTACCAATTGCGTGTATTTTTCCATTTTTAATACCTATATCTGCTTTATAAATACCTGTATAATCAATTATAAGTGCATTTGTAATTACTAAATCAACTACATCTTTATCTAAAAATCTTGAGTTTTGACCCATACCATCACGAAGAGTTTTTCCACCACCGAATTTGCACTCTTCGCCATATTTTGTATAGTCTTTTTCAACTCTAGCAAAAAGATTTGTATCAGCTAATCTTATACTATCACCAGTAGTTGGTCCAAAATGAGATGCGTATTCTGCTCTAGTTATTTTAAACATTATTGCTCCTTATTTATCTAATTTACCATTGATTTTGCAATTTTGTCCCCAAACTTCACGACTACCTGCTAAATCAATTAACTTAACACTTTTTTTCATACCTGGTTCAAAACGAACTGCAGTTCCACTAATAATATCTAAACGCTTTCCACGAGCTTTTTCTCTATCAAATTCTAAAAGTTTATTTGTTTCATAAAAATGATAATGAGAACCTACTTGAACTGGTCTATCTCCTGTATTTACAACTTCAATTTCTATACTTTCACGACCTTCGTTGCAAACTATATCACCTTGTGCATAAATTATTTCACCTAATTTCATAATTCCTCCTTAGTTAATTGGATTATGGATAGTTACTAATTTGGTTCCATCTTTGAAAGTAGCTTCAATTTGAACTTCATTTACTATATCAGCAACACCTTCCATAACTTGGTCTTTGCGTAAAACATTTTTACCTTCGTTCATAAGGTCGCTTACGCTCTTACCTGCTCTTGCACCTTCCATTACATAATCACTTATAATAGCAATTGCTTCAGGGCAATTTAACTTAAGACCATTGTCTAAACGCTTTCTAGCAACTACTGCTGCATAGCTTAATAAGAGTTTTTCTTGCTCTTTTTTTGTTAATGTCATAATTTCTCCTTTACAAAATTAGTTTTATAAAATTATTATATTTTTATTGTCTTGCTAAGATTAACTTCATACCTCCTTTATGCAAAAAATTGCTTTTAATATCATTAATATATTTCATAGCTAAATCATTATCATCTGATGAAATTCTAATAATATTAGTATTATTAATAATACTTGAATGAGCTTTTAAATTCTCATTATGAATTGTTTTAAATTCCACATCGCCTTTTATAATCAATGTATAAAAATAGTTATGATTATAAAGAGAATTTAAACTACTATTAGAGTTATAATAAAATATATCATTAATACTTAATTTATTATTGATAAATATTCTTAAAGATAATTTTGCTTTAAATTGCGAATTTGCATAACCTAAAAATCCACCATCTAAATAAAATAATCTTGAATTATCATTCATAAAAATAGTAGTTTTGCTTGAAAAATTTGAATTCTGATAAAAAATATTAGCATCATTATGAAAAACTAAAATAGAATTATTATCAAGTTCTATATTTGTTTTTAAACTAGATGTGCCTTTATATATTTTTTGATTTGATTGAGAACTTAAAGTAGCCTTAGAATTAACTAATTTAAAGCTTTGAGCGTAATTATCTTGATTTACAAAACCACCACCTAAAGTGCTAAGATAAGCAAAAAAATCTTCATTTTCGCTATCTTCTCCAAATCTAGTTGGAACTTGAATTAACCTTTGCATACCTTGTTGGTAATGCTCTTTTAAATGGTTATTTTCAAGTGTTATTTTTAATAAGCTCACTCTAAGCCTTTAAGAAGACAATTTTTCTCAATCCAATTAATAACTTCAGACAAACCTTCATCTTTTTTAAGATTTGTAAAGAAAAAGTCTTTATTTTTCCTAAAATGTAAAGTATCGCTTTTCATAATATCAAGATTTGCACCAACATAAGGAGCTAAATCGGTTTTGTTAATTATAAATAAATCAGATTTAATCATTCCAGCACCTGCTTTGCGTGGGATTTTTTCACCTTGTGCCACATCAATTACATAAATACTAAAATTAACTAAATCAGGACTAAAAGTAGCAGCTAAATTATCCCCACCACTTTCTAAAAAAAGTAAATCTAAATTAAATTTCTTTTGTAATTCATTTAATGCAGCTTCATTCATTGAAGCATCTTCTCTAATCGCAGTGTGCGGACACCCACCAGTTTCTACACCTATAATTCTTTCTGGTGGTAAAACGCTGTTTTTCGCTAAAAATAAGGCATCTTCTTTTGTATAAATATCATTTGTTACAACACCTATTTCATAATCTTTACTCATAACTCTTACTAATCTTTCTATTAAAAGAGTTTTACCAGCTCCAACAGGACCACCTACACCTATAATGACAGGTTTTTTCATAACAATCCTTTAAAAAAAATTAATTGTGGCTTTTAGTTTAGTTTTATCAAGCTTAAAAATTGCTGAATTATTTAAAATTTAAAAAGTTTATATAATTTTATTATTAATTATTTATTTATAATAATTATATATTATTTAATTTTTATAAATAATTTTCATATTTTGTATAAATTTTGCATAAATTTAAATAAAAAAAAAAAAAAAAAACAATAAATTATTTATAAAGATTAAGATTATTTTAATTTTAATCAATCTACAATAGGAAAATGTATTTTTGTTTTACAAAAAGATAAAAATCATTTAAAAATAATTTTAAGGAGTAAATCATGAATAATGATTTAAGAGGAAATGCCACAGGTATGACCTATGTCATATTCTTAATCGGTATTTTATTTCTTTCTTTTACTGCACCTTGGCAAAAATTATCTAACTTTGACCCAGCTACAGGTGCTTTTATGCGTTGCTTGATAGGAACTATCTGCCTTATTCCTTTTGCAATTATGGAAGCTAAAAAAATCGGTAAGCTTACCAAAAAAGGCGTATGGCTATCTATTTTAGCTGGACTTGTATTAGGGATTGACTTTACTGCGTGGAATTATTCAATATTCTTTGTAGGTTCAGGAATTGCTTCAATTCTTTTAAATATTCAAGTAATTATGTTGCCAGCTTTAGCATTCATTACAGATAGAGAAAGAATTCCATTTAGCTATTATTTCATAGCACCTATAATGCTTGCTGGTGTTATTTTAGCTGGTGGTGCTTTAGAAAATGGTATAGTTGATCCAAATGGCCCTCAAGAAGTATTTGGTACTGGTATTATGGCAGTTGGAACAATTTGCGGTCTTACTTCAGGATTTTGCTATGGAATTTACTTATTCGCTAGCAGAAGAGCAGGAAGAATTGGAAATGGACAAGTTGTTCAACCTATCTTAATCTCAAGTGCTGCTCAGCTTGTAGCTCCTGTTGTATGGGCGTTCTTAATCACAGGAAATGGCTTCATATTTGACCAAGGTGTTATGGTTGATACTGCTGCTGGTATTAAAGCAATGCACTTACCACAAGCTGCTATAGAAAGCGTTACAAGTCCATTTGGTAATGTGGCTTTAGGTGATCCTATCACTGGAATGAACTGGTTATGGATGATAGTTTTAGGAACTGCAGGTCAAGCTGCTGCTTGGACATTTGCTCAACATGGTTCAGTTAAACTAAACCCTACTTTAGGTGCTGGGTTATTAATCTTAAGTCCAATAGCTACTGTTGCTTTAATCGGACCTCTTATGTTTGGCGAAAGCTCATCATTATTACAAAAAGTTGGTGTTGTGATTGCACTTCTTGCTGTTGCTTACCAAAACGGCTTATTAACTGCTTTAATGAATAAAATTAGAGGCAAGTAAATATTTAATCTTCCTAAATTATTAGGAAGATTACTTACAATCTTTACTTATACTATTATCGTAACTACAAGCTATATTTATATAAGCTTTTTTATTTTCCCCGCTAAGCTCTTTTGCCTCATCTAAAAATAATTTTGCACTAAAATATTTTATAGCGTTATTATTTATTATTGTATTAATCTTGCAACCATCATTTAATAATTCACATTTTATATAAGCATAATTTCCTAAAGCACAAACCATAGGCTCATCATCGTTGCAAGCTCTTGCATAATATTCATAAGCTTTTTTGAAATTCTTTTGCTCTAATGCTTTTTTAGCAATTTTAGTATCATTTGAATTTGAATTAGAACTAGCTGCATTTAAGGCTGATTTACCAACACTATAAATAACTTTAATAGGAATTGTAATTGCAAAAACAACAACAGAAGTTGCGACAGAAGCCACACCACTTATTAAAGAACTACATCCTAAAAATATAAATAATAGAAAACTAAAAATTATTTTCATATTAATCCTTTAATAAAAAACGCTAATATTAGCAAATGAAAGTTTTAAAATCGCCTTGTTTTGATAGTTTTGAAGTAAAGGGTTCTAAATTCTTATGCTATTTTGAACCACTTAATATTAACGAAAATGTTCGCACTAGACAAGAAGAATTAAGAGCCGAGCATTTTAAATGCGTTCATGTAGTCTATGCTAGTAGAGTATTAAATGAATTTGGGCAAATTGTAGAAAATCAAAGTGATGATGGAGAGCCTAAAGGAAGTAGTGGAGCACCTGCTCTTAATGTATTAAGGGGAGCTGATATTGTAAATGCAGCTTGTTATATAGTAAGATATTTTGGTGGAACATTATTAGGAGTTGGCGGGCTTGTAAGAGCATATTCAAACGCAGTTAATTTAGGAATTTCAAAAGCTAATGAGCTAAATCTACTTTCTAATTATATAAAAAAAGAATCATATTATATAGAACTTGAATATAGCCAAATAAATAAATTAAGTTATATTTTAGATAAACTAAATATCGTTTATTCTAAAGATTTTGGAGCAAATGTTGTATTTTATTTAGAACTTAGCACAGATGAATTAGAAGAATTAGAAAAAGAATTGATAGATTTAAGATTAATTTTAAATAAATTATAAGGATATAAAATGAAAAAATATATGATGATTGTTAGCCTATTATTTTTAAGTGCTTGTAAAAACGAAGATATACAAAAAAGTGTCAAAAATTGCTTAAACGAACTTTCAAATCAACCAAGTGAAGCTGTTTTTGATAAATGTTTTTATTATGAAAATGAATTTCAAAGACAATTAAGTATTAATTTTGAAAATGTATTACCTAAATTATTTAATAATTATGGTGGAATTTCAGAAATTAAAGTAGATATATTAAATAGTTCTAATAATAGTGCTGAAGTGCAAATTATTACTAAATTTAATAATGGTTTTGTTAAAAATGAAAAGAGAAAAATGGTAAAAATTGATAATTTATGGAAAATGTCAGCAGATATTATAAAATAAAAGGCTTGATAATCAAGCCTTTAAATTATTTTACACAACAACTTGTTGCACCTGTATTTTTTAGCATCCAAATTGATTTTTCATAACTAGCAATTTGCTCTTGAGCATAAGCTGCAGTAGTCGTATCTCCTGCTTCTTCAGCAAATTTATTTAACTTTTTAAACTCAGCTAATAAGTATTCATAATCAGCTAATATAAGTCCAACTAATTCAGTAGCTTCAAAGCAAGTTTTATCAGTTCTTGGAGCTTTTGAAGTTTCCATTAATTCTTTTGGGCAAACTATAGCTTTATGTCCTAATTGTAATAATCTTTCAGCACAATCATCAAACATTTCAGCCATTTTTTCATATGCTTCTTCAGTATATGAATGAAGTGCAAAGAATTGTAATCCTTTTACATTCCAATGGTAGTTATGAAACTTTAAAAATAATGCGTGTGCATCAGCTTGTAATTGTAATAATTGTTTTTCTAATGACATTCTGTCTCCTTTAATTGAATTTGTGTTGCATTATAACAAAAATAGATTAATTAATTTTTATTACTTAATAATTTTTATTATTTAAATTAAAAATATTTTTCATTTTCACTAGTATTATTTAACTATAAATTGATATTCTTAACAAATTTATAAAAAAAGGAGAAATATGAAAAAATCATTATTAGCACTTAGTGCAGTAGCTGTTATGTTTATTGGTTGTGGAAACAAAATCAGTGATGAGCAAGTTAAAAATTTTGAAACTTCATTAAATAATTCTATTAAAAACGAAATTGAAAAATTAAAAGTTCTAACTGCTATGTTTGAAATTCCATCTAATGTAAATATTAGTGATTACAAATGTGAAAATAAAGGTGATTATGCAGAATGTAAGAGCAAAGGTATTGATGTTATTATAAATAATCAAAAAGTTTTAAGTGTTGAAGAAATAAAAATTGAAACAAATGGATTTTATACTGGAGATAAAAAAGGAAGTGTTAGCATAAAAGAATTAGCAACTAATACTCCTAAAGAAAGTTTTTATAAAAGCGAAATAAAATCAATTAAACTAGGTGAAATAGCTGTAGGATTTGCTAGTATGTTGGCTATTTCTGATAATAAATTAGGAATACTTCCAGAACTAGCAAAAGATGAATATTCTATCAACACAATTACTAAAACAAAAGATGTGGCAAATAATGGAAATGTTAAGGTTGAATTTAAATTAATCGGCAAGCATAATAAAAATGAATTAGCTTTTGCAATAGATTTAGATGTATTAGATAAATTCTTTGAAATATGTGATAAATTAAATATTACTTATAATATTGATAATTATAAGATTGATAATGTAGATACACTTGATAAATACGATATGGATAATAAAGAATTTGCAGAATCTTTATTAATTAATTCAATTGAAAGCAAAATAAATATTAACAATAACTTAAAAGCTATCAAAGAATATGTAATGCAAAATATTGATAAAGTCCCTGAACAATTTAGACCAATTGTTGATAGTTTTTTTGCTAATACACCACACAAATTTGAGCAAAGTTTAAAAGTTAAAAACAAATATAATATGTTAAAAGCTATAGAAGAAAGTGAAAATCAATTACCTAAAGACTTTAACGATAATGTGGAAATAAAAATAAATGGTATGAATTTTACTCAAATAAAATAAAAAAATCCTATTTCAAATTCTAGAATTTGAAATAGGAATAAAACTTATTTTTTCTTACTTTCGTTAAATTTTAATAATTCTTTTTTAACTACTGGAGCTAATAAAAATAACGCTAAAACATTAGGTAATACCATTAAAGTATTACATAAATCAGAAATACTCCAAACCAAATCAAGCTTTAGCATAGCACCTATAAAAATACATAAAACAAACACTATTTTAAATATAGGTAAAGCTTTATTTGAGAATAAATATTGCACATTAATTTGAGCGAAATAATACCAGCCAATAATGGTTGTAAATGCAAAAAACACAAGACAAATTGCAAGTAATTTCACACCAATACTACCAAAAGCAATGCTAAATGCCGAAGTAGTTAGCTCAATACCGCTAAGACTTAAATCAGCTCCGCTAAGTAAGATTATAAGAGCAGTTGCTGTGCAAATAAATGCTGTATCAATAAATACTGCAAGCATTGCCACAAAACCTTGAGAAACAGAATTTTTAGTAGTTGCACTTGCGTGTGCGTGTGGTGTGCTTCCCATACCTGCTTCGTTTGCAAAAAGTCCCCTTGCAACCCCATATCTAATAGCTTCTTTAATACCAATTCCAACAGCTCCACCAGCTACTGCTTCAAGTCCGAAAGCTTGTTTAAAAATCATAGAAAATACATTGCCTATATTTTCGTGAAATGCTATTAAAATATAAACTGCAACCAAAACATAAAATATAGCCATAAAAGGCACTACAAGTTCAGCAAATCTAGCAATCCTTTTAACCCCACCAATCACCACAAATCCTGCGATAATTGCAGTAATTGCTCCTGTGATTTTCAAATCCACTCCAAAAGCTTGATGAATTGCACCTGAAATAGAATTGCTTTGTGTCATTTGACCCGCACAACCAAGTGCAACAATAATTGCAATAGCAAAAAATCCAGCGAGTAAATTGCAAGTATTAGCACCTAATTTTTTCTTAAGACCAAGTTTTATATAAAACGCAGGACCTCCGATATAATGTCCGTGCTGCCATACTTTGTAGCGTTGTGCTAAAACACCTTCAGCTAAAATTGTAGCCATACCCAAAAATGCACTAGCCCACATCCAAAATATAGCTCCTGCTCCACCTAAATTAATAGCAGTTGCAACGCCTATGATATTACCTGTTCCAACTTGTGCTGAAATTGAAATCATCATAGCTTGTAGGGCTGTTATTCCGGAATTTTTTTTCTTACCTTTTTTGAATAAATCTCCAAAACTTGCACTCAAGCCTTCTTTAAAATAGCGAAATTGCGGAAGACCTAGATAGATAGTAAAAATAAGACCTATTCCAACTAAGGCAAATACAAGAACATAAGCAACTAAAACTCCATTAATTTGCTCAATAAATTGATGAAAATCCATATGAAAACCTTGTTATAAATTAAAAAGTTTTAAGTCTAACAAAAAAAGTAAAAATTTTGCTTAAATTAATATTCTTTTGCAATCTAATTTAATAAATTTAAGCAATAAATACTACTAATTATAAAATATTAATAAAATAGCGTTATTAAAATAAATAAAATAATTAAATTGTGTTTTCATTAATTTAAAAATAAATTGTAAAAACATTATTTAAAAAATTCTTTAAATACGCCAATATCTTGGCAAAATAAACATTAATTCAAATTCCTTAAAAATATAAATATTAAAATATAGCTTTTATATAGGCTATAAAATCAATTTTATCAATATAATTTATTTGTAGTATAAATAAAATATTTTAAATTAAATAATTTTTTAATTAATAAGCAATAAAAATGAGTAGCTAAGCTAGAACATTATTAAAAACTCTAAAATACTTATAATATATGCAAATTAGATTTTAAATTGCAAACCTAATTCTACTACAACCTTTCAAATTATAAAAAATAAATTCAAATACAAATTAAGTAAAGATTAAGAATGGGGGGGGGTATTATACTGATTTTAAATAAAGGATTTTCATGTGCAATATATCAAAAAAGATTTATGACAAAATCACAACAGATGGCTTATATACTTATAACAAAACGGATTTATATGATTATATTATATATCTACTAGATAAAGAAAAAAGATTGTTAGATAAATCAAACGATGAGCTATCAAGACTTTTGAAGATAAGCCCTAGCAAAGTAAGTGCCTTAAGAGCAAACATAAGCGTAAAGTTTATGAACGATAGTGAGTATGAAAGCTTATTTATAGACTTTTTATCTCAAATCTCAAATAGTAAAAATATAAAAGAAGATGAAACTCACTATATATTTACCATAGAAGATAAAGCTATAAGAAACTTCATAGAAGCAAAACTAAAAAAGCAATGTGATAATACAGCTGATTATACGCTAAACAAAGAAAAAATAAAAATCTTAAAAAGTGATTTTATAACACTTTTACAAAAGGTGAGCGATGATGATTTAAACACACAAAAACTAATCAAACAGCTAGAAGCTAAAAATTCTTTAGATAAAGCTTTAGGCGTTATAGCTGAACTAATCCCAGCCTTTAAAAAGGCTAAAAATATTTATGAAATTATAGAAAATCATTAAGGAGATTTAAATGAAATTAAACAAACTATTAGTATATATAGCAATAATGCTTATGACTAGCACAGCAGCGATGGCAAACAAAGCACCGTTTAAATTGCAAAGCTATAACCTTAACTACTCAAACAACAAAACACTCAGAATAACCTTTTTGGACAATGTAACCCTATGGAAAATTAGACTCAATAGGAGTAATTGTGAGATTGAAGATGGTTACTATGGAAGTCAAGCACTTTATCAACACAATATGGCTCTTAACTTAGATAGACTAAAAAAAGGATATAAAGTAGTCGCAAAATGGATGCTTCCAGGTATGCTCACTCGTGAATATTTTGAATTTCGATTAAATAAAACCCAAAGAACAATTCTTCAAGTATTTAATCAAATTACAGGGGTTTGGGAAGACACAGCTGATTTTCACAAAAGATTTGGCGATGTGATAGACCTTTCAACTAATTGTCATGATATATTAGAAATAGAACTAACCACGGATAAAACAACTTGGACAATTTCTAAGAATTAACCACATTGATGACAAATATGCAAACAAACGAAATTTAGTTTTAGCTTACTAAATTTCGTTTGTTTGACACCCCCACCCCCCCCCCCACACATACAACCCACAATAAACCAAATTAATCTCAAATAAATATAACCATTCAAACATAAAAAGCTTTCAAACACCGCTAAACAAACAAAATTAATAAACTAAAAATCAAAGCAAAGCCCAAAAAAATAATAAAATTAAAAACAAGATAGAACTTAAGCTTATAACAAACCAAAAACAAACTCTCAATAAAGCCTAAAATCTTTTCAAAGGTGGCTAATAACGCCTAATCAACTTTTAAAACTTTTTCAAAGGCAATTGGTTTTCAAAGCATTTTTAAAAATAGACAAACTTAAAAAACCCAACCTAAACGCCAAATACCCCACCTCATTTATAGTTCTAGTCTAACTAGCTTTTACAAAGCTAAACAAATGAAATTAACAAGCTAAGACAAACTCTGTGTGGTTTATTTTATGATAAACTTCGTTAGACCAACTAGATTATAGTTTAATATATGGGGTGACTACATCACTTTGGGACACTTTTTAAAGCTAATTTTCATTTGTTTGATAAAATTTTAATTCAATAATAATTTAATGTTAAATAAGCATAAATAAGCTACAAAGCAATTGTTTTACAGTTACTTTATGATACATTTATCTTATAGATGTTTTAAACAACTTTAAAACAATTCAACTATATAAAACCATTAAGTTATTAAAGTGGCTACAAAGCAATTATAGTTATAAAATAATTATAGTTATAAATTGATTTAATTTTAAATAATAAGTAGTAGTTTAAATAGCAATAACAACAGTTATAAAGCAATTATAAATATATTTAATTATGATTATACTATTCCAATTACTATTAGTAGCTATATAACACAATATTTATAAAGCAATAACGGTAACAATAATTTATAAAGTAATAACAAATATATTCAATTACGATTGATAGTTAAAAATAATTAGTAGTAATAAAGTTAAAAGTTAGTAGTAGTTTAAA